>JASFMF010000261.1:0-4112 GCA_050117705.1 Phycisphaerales bacterium | reverse complement strand
CTGATGCGGATGAATAACATCCAGCAATTGGCCAGGGTTTTGGCCGATACCGACCAGAAAAGTCTGCTGGAAATAGTCACGAAGGTCAACGAGGATATTTTAGGACAGAATCGGCGGATATACACCGGGCGTATGAAATCGGCGCTGACGGTCCTGAGCACATCTGTGCCATACGAGCAGGCTTATCCGCGGTTGGAGCAGTTGATGGATGACTTTGACCCAAACAACCCAAAAGAGCAGATTGCCGGTGTGTTCACACCTGCGCTTGGCAGGGTACTAACATTAAAGACAAGGGCGGAGACACATGCTAACGCGCTCAAAGCGGCGATTGAAATCTACCTTACAAAGATAAAGACGGGACGGCTTCCCGATGCTCTTCCTGAAGATATGCCCAAGGATTTATTCAGCGGTAAGGATTTTGAGTACGAAAAAGATGAGAATGGTTTTTTACTCAGGTGTAATAAAAAAGATTTGGGCAAAGACGGAATCCACGAGTACAAGTTCAAACTTAAAAAATGATATTTTAAATGTTCAGTCATACAGGCCGGGCCTTTTCCTTCGACTATGCTCAGGATGAATTTGCCCGGCTTTTTTTATGCGCATCAGGGATTTTGAAAAGTATAATACTAAAAGAGGTTGCGCCCAGACCATTCTTTTCGTCTATATTATGAGCTCTTGAGGTATAAACATCGGGAGGTTGTTTGAAAGACCGACAGGCAGATCTTTTAGAGTTGCTGGACAAGTCTGGGGAAAGTCTATACGCACTTTTAACAAGGCTGACGCTGCGCGAAGATGTTGCAGAGGAGCTAATGCAGGAATTATTTTTAAAACTCAGTAATTCAGGGCGTTTCGATAAGGCCGGGAACCGCGATGCTTATGTTCGCAGGGCCGCGATAAATCTGGCTTTTGACTGGCGCCGAAAGCAGAGACAAAATCTTTTACGATTAGAGCAGGTGCGTGAGCCGGCTTCTGATGATAGTTCGCCGTTAGGGAAGCTTGTTCGTTCGGAGGAACTGGAAGAGATACTTAATGCAATCGGAAGGTTAAAGGGGACATATCGTGAGGTCTTTGTGATGCGGCATATACAACAGCAATCTTATGATTATATTGCCGAGCAATTAGGAAAGACATCCCATCAGGTACGGGCCTTGTGTTCGAAGGCCTTAAGTCGTCTTCGGGATTTGCTTGGCTCTAATCAATCGTAAATTTTCCGAATAAGGAGAAAAATAATGGCAAAGAATGAAGAAGATAAAATTAAACGTCAATTAGAAATGCTGTCGCAGATTGAACCGAGTCCGAAGGCTGCCGGCCGCGCTGTAAAACGCGTTCGTGATGCTTTGTTAAACGAAGAGTCAAAGCGACAAGATGCAGGCACGAAAAGGTATCAGCAAGTTTTCAATAATCCGTTCGTGAAGTTTGTCGCGGCGGCGGTGTTTTTATTCGCTGTCGGATGTTTGGCCGGCCGGCTTTCGGCCCCTGCTGCGGATATTGAAGAGCTTCGAGCCGCTCTGGAACCTGCTATTCGAGAGAGCCTGCTGACGGAGCTAAATGGGCAATGGCAGTCGGCCTTTGCAGTCAATTGCGCTCAGATTAAGGAAGAGCTTCATCAGCAAGTTCGCCGTGACCTGACTGAATTTGCGGCACAGACTTTGGCCGCCTCGAGTGCGATGACCAATCGAAGTTTGAACCAGCTTATAGAGTTAATCGAGGCCGCTCGTGTACGCGAACGCCAGCAGGTTGCTACGGCCTTAGAGCAGATAGAACAGGAGAGAGCCCAGATTAAAAACGGCCTGCTGACCCTTGCCGCCCGTACCAGTGAGTTGAGGCGGACAGAGCAAAATTAATCTAATCATTATTTTGAAAGATATCAATATTTTGATGTCGGATATTCCGGAAATTTGACCTAAAGACTAAAGGAGCAAAAAATGAAACTCACAACCAGAACAATTATTGTGCTTGTTGCTTTGAATTTGGTGATTACGAATTTTTGTTTAGCACAGGCTGATGAAAGTGACAAGTTGCAAAAATTCATCGTCTCAGGGTCGGTCGGCGTGGGCGGAGTTATTATGAAAGGCCTGCCCGGAAATCCTGTTTCTGATGAGGATGGCTTTTACGAAGCCACCTTACCTTATGGCTGGACCGGCATAGTCCAGCCAACAAAGGATGGTTATGTTTTTAAGCCATCTAGTATGGCATACAGTAAAGTTACGCACGTTCTGACCGATCAGAACTTTAGACCGAGAAGGATTGGTCCTGCGCCTATGTTAGGACGAGGCGGCAGCAGGAAAATTCTCGTAGTGCCTAATGCGGATGTCAATCCTGAAGAGCTGGATGCAATCACTCAGGATTTACAGGTAATGTCACAAATCCTTAATGAGAAATTCGAGCAGCCTCGAGAGATGCAGGGAGTGTTTACAGATTTCGGTGATTTCTTCGGCAGGGACAGTCGTGACGCTGAAGTAACCTATCTGCAGGGTTATGGGGCGCTGTTTTTAATGGAAGTAAACTTTACATTCTCACCTCCTGCGCCGGTACAGGAAGAGCAAACCGAAGAGGTCGAGGATATCGACCCGGTTTGGCAGCGGGCAAGACAGAAAGTATTTTCGCCGGGAGCTGCCCTGCAGGGTATGGGGGGACAGTTGGAGCAGGGATTCGGTTTAGAGGAAGTTGAGCAGTTAAAGACGGAGCTTATTAAAACTTTAAAACACGCGGCGAACATTCGAAACCTCGAATCGGATGAATGGATAATCATCACGGTAATCGGACAGGCCCGTCAGGATGGCAGAATGCCTTTGGGATATAGATATATTGAAGAAACTCCAATGTCCAGTCATTCCTCGACATCGGGAGAATTTTCATCAAGCAGTAGTGCGAGTGGTTATGTATCTTCGCGTACTTCCAGCTCTTCCAGAGTCTCCGGAGGATATGGCGGCGGAGCTGGCATGATGGTCGGCGGCATGGGTGGCCGGGGTGGTTATGGCAGCGGTAGTATGGGCGGCCGGGGTGGTATGATGGGTGGCGGATATGGAGAAATGGGCTTGTTCTCACCTACTGTCCTGACTATACGCGTGAAAAAATCAGATATAGATGCATTCGCCGCCGGCGAGCTGGATTTCGAAGAATTCCATCAGAAGGTAAAGATTTTCAATTATTAATTACTTCAGGAAAGAAATTTACTATGGTAACCGGAAGAACGATCGATCCCTTTTATTGGGAGGTAAAGATTATGAAGGATATGCCGATACGTAAGCAGATAAGCATGGGGGCGATAGTACTGGTTATGTGGGGGCTGGTCGCAGGATTGTGGGCTGATGAGATTACCTTTTCGACACCCAACCACCCGGCAGGCGTAATCAGGGTCCTGTCCTTTCCACCCGAGCAATGCACAGGCAATCTTTATCTTGAGCCCGAATCCGGTCCGATTTGGGACCTCAAGTATGTAAGGCCGTCCGGCGAATGGGAGTACCTTAGCGCCGCACATGGCGATGTACGTGTACCCGAAGACAGAAACATCAAACTTTGGGTTCGACTGGCACTTAGCCCGCGGGAGTCGGCAAAACTGCGTGCACAGAATCCCTGGGCTTACAAACTGACGACTGCCGACCGGACTCGTAAAGACCCGTATGATCTATCGGGGCTGTCGAAGCTGGATCCGAATGACTTGTTTTGGCTTTCAGTCAGCACTGAGACGTACCAAAGGACGGGTGCAGGCCCACAGATATTTGAGCCAATCAGCCGTTTGACGGGCCTTCGGATGCTGAGCTTAAACAGCACCGGAATAACCGATGAAGGTATTGAGCATCTCAGGCCGCTACGTTCACTCAGGGGTCTGGAGCTCATGCAGGCATCTATCTCAAATCGGGGCCTGGCTGTTCTAAAGGACCTGCCTGCTCTTGAATACCTGCAGCTTATGGGAGTGACCGATGCAGACCTCAGGCAGGTGGCACAACTGTCCAATCTACGCTGGCTGAACATAGTGGGTGGAAAAATGCGGGGCCCGGGTCTGGCTCACCTGGCGAAGCTGCCACGATTAGAGCGCCTATGTATCCAGCAAAGTCGCAGTCAACTTTTCGACCGGCACATCGAGTACTTAGAAAGTCTGACACAGCTAA
>JASFMF010000260.1:0-4116 GCA_050117705.1 Phycisphaerales bacterium | reverse complement strand
TTCTTTTGGGCATGAATACAGTGCCAATCTCATCACCTGCAATAATTCTGCCGATGACGTTTTTCAATCGGCCGTTTGCTAAAACTATCCGGCAGCCGGCGTTGGAGGCAATCCTGGCGGCCTCGATTTTGGTTTTCATTCCACCCGTTCCGTATATGCTGCCTTTTGGCCCGGCGCTTTTAATAATTTCACTGGTGATTTCGTAAACCGAATGTATGGGTTTTGCATCTGTTGCTTTTTGAGGATTTTTATCGTAAAGGGCGTCGATGTCACTTAGCATAATCAGTAAATCCGCATCGAGCTTACTGGCAACCAGCGCGCTTAATTTGTCATTGTCTCCGAAGGCCGAGCCGATTTCATCGGTGCTTACACTATCGTTTTCATTGAGAATTGGAACTACGGATAATTTTAAGAGTGTCTCGATAGAATTGCGAAGGTTCAAATATGTTTTTCTATTATTTAGTACCTCGGCTGTCAGCAATACCTGTGCGACCGTAACTCCAAAGCGTGCGAATGACTTTTTATATTCGGCCATAAGTAAGGGTTGCCCGATAGCGGCACAGGCCTGTCGCATTTTAATGTCTCTGGCCCTATCCATTTCCAGTTGTCCCAGGCCCATACCGATAGCGCCCGAGGTAATAATGACCACTTGTCTGTTTGTTTTAAGTAAAGTGTTTATCTGGCCGGCGATTCGACGAACATAGGCGCTGTCTATGCCGCCTTTTTTCGTCATAGTATTCGTACCAATTTTGATAACTATTCGCTTTGTTTTACTAAAATCTCGGGTCATAAGCACAATTTATATTGTATCGAATAGATTATTTCAATGAAAATAACTTGCTTAACTTTCCGACTTTTGTTCTAATTTTAAGAAGGGAAGGGGTCTGTTAATGAGGAGATAAAATGGAACGAAGAAATTTTGTAAAAGGCTGTTTCAATTGCAGCATAGCTGCCATGATAGGCGATTTTCTGCTTCAGTCCGAACCTGCATATAGCCAGGAAAAGAAATCTGCTGAACAGAAGAAGCCGAAAAAAAATGAACTGGTTCAGCAGGTCAACCAGGAACAAATAATAAGGCTTCTGAAGTTTATCGAAAAGAATGTTGATAAACCAACGAGCAGGAAAATATTCTACAAGCTTGGTTATGAGTGTTTTCATTCGAGGAATCTGGATAAATGGATTAAGGGCTACAAGCCTGATATCGACAGGTTTTTCGATTGGGTGAACAGTGGAAATTCCAGGTACTGGGAGAAACTGGAATATGACAAAGAAAATTCCAGAATCAAAGTGACGGCCAAAAAATTCTCAAGCTGCGTATGTGCTTATGCCCAATGTCCCGAGCCTCCGAAATCACTATGTCACTATTGCTGCAAAGCCCTGCAGGTGGAATTGTTTGAAGCATTACTGGATAAAAAAGTTGAAGTGAAAATAGATTCGGCCATCCTGTTGGGTGATGAAAGATGCTGCACGACAATTTATGTCAAAACATGAATTTCACTTATATGTAGCGGGAGGAAAAACTCAAATGAAGCTGCGCATATTCTTTGTTTCAATCGTACTCGTTATTTTATTATCTGTTGCCCTCGCACAACAGCCGGGACAATCGATACGCCAACGATTATCTGAAGAGACAATCGTTCATCGCGATTTGCCTTACGTTACAAATGGTCACGAGCGGCAGAAGCTCGATTTATATCTGCCGAAGACTGATAATGATAAGAAACTGCCGTTGATTATTTGGATTCACGGTGGTGCCTGGCTTGCCGGCAGTAAGGATGGCGGCGTTCCACGAGCATATCTTGTTGATGGTTATGCGGTTGCGAGTTTAAATTATCGTCTTAGCCAGCATGCCATATTTCCCGCCCAGATTCAAGATTGTAAGGCCGCTGTTAGATGGCTGCGTGCGAATGCGAAAAAGTATAACATTGATCCAAACAGTTTCGCTGCCTGGGGCCCGTCCGCGGGCGGTCACCTGGTTGCAATGCTTGGAACAACTGGCGATGTAAAGACTTTTGATGTTGGAGGGCATCTTAAAGTATCCAGCCGGGTGCAGGCGGTTGTGGATTACTTTGGGCCGACCGACCTGCTCCAGATGGCCGACCATCGCCTGCCTGACGGTATGATTCACAACACGGCCGACTCGCCTGAGTCGAAGTTAATTGGCGGCCATATTCAGAAAAATAAAGAAAAGGCCGCGAAGGCCAATCCGATAACCTACGTAACCAAAGACGATGCGCCGTTCCTGATTATTCATGGTGATAGAGACCCGCTTGTACCGCATCATCAGAGTGAGCTGCTCGAAGCTGCACTTAAGAAGGCTGGCGTTCCTGTGTCGTTTTACACTGTCAAAGGCGCGGGCCACGGTGGTTTCAAAGACCCGAACGTCCCGAAGCTGACAAGGCAGTTCCTCGAAAAACATCTAAAGCCGAAAAAGTAGCGGGTTTTAAAGAAACGACGAAGTTGCGGAGAAATTATTTTTGAAAAAGAGCGGTTTGACAACATTGGTTCTCGTAATATGCTGTTGCTTTAGTGAGCCTGTCCATTGTGAAGAATCGTTGCGTTTGAACAAAATTGCCCCTCCTGATAATGCTATCACCTTATACCTTTACATTAGGCCCATTGATTCTGGCCTTACTATTGAAGCTGAACTTAGATCCCAGAAAACATCTTTCAAGGTTGGAAATTTTCCGGCAGAAAAATTGAAGACCTTTCTGGATTTGAATTCTAAGCTATCCGAACGTAATTATTCGAAGGTCGCACCCATACTTAAAAAATATGGACAAACCTTTTTTGACCCAATTCAAACACTTATTTCCCAATGTACTGAAATTGAGTTCGTGCTTGGGCATGATACATTGATATCTTATCCTTTTGATTTGTTGGTTTTTCAGGACAAGCATTTGTTTCTTCAGAAGCCTATAGCGTACAGCTTTAAGAAAGTACCCCCACGGCGGTTCAGTCCCAAAGATGTTTCCAGCGCACTGTTGATTTCCGACAAGACTGCCGACCCGCAACGAGCCGTTATAAAAGTTCAGAAATATATTCCCAATAACAGATACAGAGATATAGCCGAGATAAAACCTGCTGATTTTCAGATGATGGATTCTGTTGACCTGCTTTTGATGAGTGCTCACGGCCACATTTTTGCAGATGAGGACGATTACATAGAATTCGGCGATGACCGGTTAAAAGCCTGCCATCTGGCAAACTTAAGACCCAAACTGGTCTATCTTGACTCATGCTTTATGGGTTCCAGTCTTGATTTCATAAAGCTTTTCCGCTCGAAAGAAGCTGCCTTCTATATAGCACCAATAGTCCCCAACGAGGCGGGAAACTCATCGACAAAAACGATGACAATGTTTTTTGAGGCTCTTGATACCTATGGCTGTCCGGCCTATGCCATGTACCTTACAAGATGTCAGCTTTACGAGCATTTCTCAAAACAAGGTACCAATTTTATGTTGTTCTTCCGCAGCTATCCCTTTCGCGTATATCGTTTGGAAGGTTAACACACGTAGGGTAATAGTTTGCTCCCCGAATCTCTAATTATCTAAGTTCCTATGGGTGAATTTTTTTTTAGGATTATTGCCTGTGTAGTCGGCTACGATTTGGCCGGAGCCGATGAGTTTCCATTTATAGATGGTAAGTCCCTCCAGTCCTACCGGCCCGCGAGCGTGGATTTTGTTTGTGCTGATACCCACTTCGGCGCCGAGTCCGAAACGGAAACCATCTGCAAAACGTGTGCTGCAGTTCCAAAGCACGTTTGCGGAATCGACTTTGTCCATAAACGTTTCTGCCTTTTCTTTATTAGCGGTGACAATCGTATCGGTATGCCCTGAGCCATATTTGTTTATGTGGTCAATTGCTTCATCGAGGCCATCTAAGATTTTTATTGAGAGGATATAGTCGAGGTATTCTGTAGACCAGTCTTTTTCGGTTGCGGATTTTACGTCTATTATCGATGTTGTTTTTTCACAGCCCCGAAGCTCAGTTTTGTTTTCCTCTAAGGCCGTTTTGACTTTGGGAAGGAAGTTTTCGGCAATTTTAGTATCGACAAGGAGGGTTTCGGCCGCATTGCAGACCGCTACATACTGGCACTTGGAATCTACGGTAATA
>JASFMF010000259.1:0-4125 GCA_050117705.1 Phycisphaerales bacterium | reverse complement strand
TTTGACCAGAATTATACGCCGCTCGAACAATATGAGTACGAGAAGGACATATTCGAGCATACGAAAAAGCTCATCGAGATTAGGAACCAAAACGAAGCCATTAGATACGGCTATCTTTTCACGTTATTTGCAGATCATTTTGTCTATAGCTATATGAGGGAATTTAAAGGCAATACGGTAGTTGTCGTTATAAACAACGGTTTCGAAGATATGCCTTGCCCTGTTACGGTTGAATTTGATAAGAATGTAAATATACCTCAGAGAATTAAAGATAATTTAAAAGGCAAAACGCTGGTCAATTCGTTTGATTCGGCGGACAAAGTTTCTGTTAACGATGGCTGCTTCCAGTTTCAGGTTCCGGGTAAGGAAGCAAAGATTTATCAGTTTTCGTAAAAGGCACGAGATTTTTCTAACTTTCAATTTTTTCGATGATGGCATCTGCCATCTGGCTCGTGCCTACGGCCGTTGGGTCATCACGGTTAGGCTTCATATCGTATGTTACGCTTCTACCTTCGGATATCACTGCGGCAACTGCGTTTTCGAGTTTGTCTGCCTCGGTCATTTTACCGATATGTCTTAACATCATAACGCCGCTTAGTATCAGTGCCGTGGGATTGACCTTGTTTTGGCCTTTGTATTTTGGCGCGCTGCCGTGCGTTGCCTCGAAGATGGCTCCTTTTTCACCGATGTTCCCGCCCGGCGCCACTCCGAGGCCGCCGACCAGCCCGGCACACAAATCGCTCAGTATATCGCCGTAGAGATTGGGCAGGACGAGCACGTCGTAAAGCTCAGGCTTTTGAATCAACTGCATACACATATTATCAACGATTCGGTCCTCGAATTCGATATCGGGATATTTCTTCGCGACCTCCCGGCTGACTTCAAGCCACAATCCGTCGGAGAATTTCATAATATTGGCTTTATGAACGCTTGTTACCTTTTTTCGCCCCATCTTACGGGCGTAGTCAAATGCGAATTTAACAATACGCTCGGTACCTATCACCGATATTGGCTTTATAGTTATGCCGGAGCCTTCTCTTACTTTTTTCTCGCTGTGCTTGTTGACCCAGTCTATTAGCTCGTTCGTATCATCTTTCCCCCGTTGAAATTCCACGCCTGCGTAGCAGTCTTCCGTGTTCTCTCGCACAACCACAAGGTCGATATCGGTATATCTGCTGCGCACGCCTTTATAGCTTTTGCAGGGTCTTAAGCAGGCATACAAATCCAGCGTCTGGCGAAGATGAACGTTTATGCTCCTGAAGCCCGTCCCGACCGGCGTAGTAATGGGCGCTTTAAGCGCAACGCCTGTTTTCTTTATCGCTTCCACCGTAGCTTCCGGCAGGGGAGTTCCCTTTCTTTCCATCACATCAGTGCCGGCCTCTTTAATTAACCAGTTGATACCCGCCCCTGTAGCATCTATGCATCTGCGTGTAGCTTCTGCTATTTCCGGCCCAATCCCATCACCTGTTACTAAAGTCACATCGGTCATTTACAGTACTCCAAAAATTAACAAAACAAGCATTCTATCTTTCGATTAATGGCTTGTCAACGATTAGAAAGTTTGCAGGAAATTGCCAAATTCTGATTTAATGTTATAATGGCACTACATAATTGCTTAGTAGGGAGATTAAAAATGAAACTTTACCTCATCCAGCATGCAAAGGCCGCTTCAAAAGATGTAGACCCCCAAAGGTTGCTCACTGAGGAAGGCCGCCGGGACATACAAAAAATAGCCGAATTTATTAAGCCGCTGAACCTGTCCCTTGATTATTTATGGCACAGCGGCAAAACCCGCGCACAACAAACCGCCGAAGCCCTCGCTAAGGTAATCGACATTAGGAAAGAAATGTCAGCCCGCGAAGGACTCGCGCCAAATGATAATGTTAAAGTAATAAAAGATGAAATTGACTCGGTCAAACAAGACATAATGATTGTCGGCCATATGCCGTTTGTATCCAAGCTGGCCTCACTACTTTTAACCGGTTCCGAATCGTCTGGAACGGTCGCCTTCCGGCAGAGCGGCATTGTCTGCCTTAATTATTCCGATGAGAACCAATGGCAATTAAATTGGATGATTACGCCGGATTTGCTTGTGTGAAATTGCTTGCCTTAAATTTATTTCCAAACCTCCCTTTTGTTTAATGGAAAGGCATTTTCTCCGGCTAATTATGACATGTTTCTGGCAACGAAAAATTCTTCTCGGTATGAATAATGCTAAAGTGACTTCTCGAAATCCTGAACCTTCAGCTTGGTTTTACTTCTGCCTGATAAAATCTTGTGTCCTTCTTTCTTAAGTTTATCTGCTTGTGCCTTTATACCCCCCGGAAACTTCGGATTCAGACTCCCATCGTCTTTGACTACCCGCCAGTAAGGTGTTATTCTTTTCCTGCCTTTTTGCCTGTCCTCTTCTGCTGTTTCCGAAGATATTCGTAAGAAAATCCCCACCGTCATAGGGCACGATGAGTCCGCCTTAAATTTCTTCGCAAGGTCCCTTCTTATCTGCCCTGTAGTGACAAGCTTGCCTTTTCGCACCTTTCTTATTCTCTCATCAACAAGCATCGGTGTCGGCACTAAAATCATTCTGCCGCCCATCTGTTTTCGCCATTTAACAGGTACATCCACTACCTTTGGCAATCCCTCTACAGGATTTTCAAGTTTATCCCTCCAGCTTTTATATTTACTTGATTTAGAACTCATATTTTCTCCTCAACATCATCTTGACAACCTGCATATTTTTCATTTCCGGCCGCTTCGATAGTATGCTCATAAATAATATATCTGAAATAGTCAATAGAAAAAGCTCCGTCCTATAATGAGGCTTTGGAATTTCATATTAGTTGAGTTTATTAAGAAAGCCATCGTGTAGCGATTCCTTTCAAGTTGCTGGTTGATAAGGTGTCAAGAAAACTGTTAGTGTTAAAAACTGTCAGTTTTGATCTTTTGTTGCACTTTAATAAAAACTCTGACTGATAATACCAGGTTGTGAGTTGTGAATTATTTTCTAATAAATTTTTTTTATAGTTGGCGATTAGTCTCAAGAAAAATGTAACTGGTTACCGATAAGACTTAAGCGTGATATCAAGGTTTGGCGGATTAAACTCAAGAAATCACCTCGTACGGTTAAAGTCTGTGTGTTTGTAGTTATTGCAGATAATTCGGGAAATTGGCATGTCCGGTTTAAAGGAAATTGTACAGAAAGATGGCGAGTTAAATTAGAAAATTACTTAATTAAATGAAAGGGAAAAAACTATGTCAGGCAAAATAACAATAGATGGGATATCAGTGGACGGTTCGTTGTTTTTCAAAGAACAAACATCTGCAGTGGCGAGCATTTCGGGAATGGGCCAATTGTGGGTCAAAAGACCGGAAACATCTGCTATGGGATTTCGTTCAATGACGAGTGCGGTGGCTAATACTTTGTGGTTTACTAATAACCAGGGTGAAAGCACGCAATTAGCGTAGGTGTATATATTAATTCAGGTCGCAGAGTCTCAGCGTACCGAACTACGAATCAATCTATCAATCCTACGACATGGAATAAAGTCCAGTTTGATTATGAAACGTATGATAAATTAGATGAATATGACAGAGCAGTAGATTAAAGATTCCAGCCCAGTGTTACCGGGTATTATCATATCGTGGCAACCGTAGGGATAGATCTTGGCTCAGCAGGTGATAATGCAGCTGCTGGAATCATAAAAAATGGCTCTACTACTTTAGCGTTGAATTTTGCAGCAAGAGGTTCGGACAATTGAACGTGTCAGCTTATAGTGATTACAATCGCATATACAACAACTTCTGATTATGGTGAAAGGTTGTTCATTTTTAATTATTTGCAGATGGTTTGCGGAATCAGTGTATACAGTTTATGGAGGTTTACATAACAGTGTAGCATAGAAAACTAAATAAAAAAATTAGTTAAAGGGAAAAATTATGTCAAGTAAAATAACATTAGATGGGGTATCAGTAGATGGTTCATTGTTTTTCAGTGAACAAACATCTGCATTGGCGAGCATTCCGGGAATGGGACAATTATGGGTCAAAAGCCCGGGAACATCTGCTGTGGGATTTCTTTCAATGACGAGTGCGGTTAATACCTTGTGGTTTACTAATAATGCTGGTACG
>JASFMF010000258.1:0-4126 GCA_050117705.1 Phycisphaerales bacterium | reverse complement strand
TATTAGTACCTGAGATTTCCCTGAGAACTTTCTGCTTTTCACGCATGTCCGCTTCTGAACGAGCAACTTCCTGTAAAGCAAGCTTCAATTGTTCCTGGGCTCTTTTTTTGTAATCATTGAATGCTTTCACGAGAGTAGTTTGAAGGCTGTCAACGAGGGCATCCATAAATTCTTCGGCTATTGGTTTGACATTGTCGGGCAGGTTGACTCCCAGCCTTAAAAGAATCGTTTGCTCCGAAACGGTGCTGAGGGAATCAGGATGTGTCATACGGTTTGTGGAGTTTAAGTAAGGAGATGTAGTTCGAATAGTGGAGGTTGTAGATGTATCAGATTCTCCGGTTATGGTTTCGTATTGGTTCTGTGGTTGTTCTTCGTATATTCTATATGTCGGCTGGCGTCTATCTAAACTTTGTGGCATTACCCGGCCGGCAACGGTAATTAACGGTTCAATTTTGAAGATATCAGAGGCCTGATCCGGCGAGATATTTAGTACTTCGCGGCTTACCTTACCACCGACGCCGGAACTGTGTAATAAGTAGTCTATAGTTGCATCATCAAGCGGTAAAACAAGCGGATCGGATGATATTTTAATGATACAGCTTGCAGTGCGTGTATTTGAAATCGAAGTTGCCGCCGGCTTTTCCGCTGAATGTGCCGGGGCTGATGTTAAAAGGACCACAATTAACAAGATAGCGATTCTTTTTGCGGATTCCATTTAAACTCTCCTTTAGGTTCAGCTTTGTTGAATTTTCTGTTTTCGATTTCTAATAGTCGCTGCTGAGCAACCTGTGCCCATCGATTCCTGGGGAACAGCTCAATGATGCGATTATAGGTCTCGACCGCCTGGCTTGTCTGGTTAAGTTCGCGGTACATGCGGTCGGCCTGGTAGAGAAGGATAAAAGCGGTTTTATCAACTTGTTTCTGAATTTCTTCGAGCGGGTCGGGGATACTTGCAAGTTCGGTTTCCAGCTCGGTAAGTTGGTTTTGCTTTCGCTCCTCTTCGATTGCGTTCTGTAAAAGGTTCAATGCGGCATCGGTTTTTGTTTGCAACTGTTTTATCTGGTCTTCGAGAACAGCGATTTTTCTCTGGTCATGTGTTGATTTGATGTTTCTAAAAGTGAGAGTTAAAACGCCCGCAGTAAGAAGGACTAAAGCGGCGGTGGCGTAAGGAATGAATATATGTACGGTATGTCTGTGTTTGGCGCGGCGACGAACAAGAGCGGACAGATGTGCAGGAACAGGCTCCGGTTTACCTGCCATCCTATCGGCTTCCTGAAGCAGGTTTTTTATTTTATCTTCCATTATAACTTTTCCTTTATAAGATCGGCCAGAATGTGTCTTAGCCGTTCCCTTGCGCGATTAAGCCTGACCTGCAAAGCGTTTTTGGATATGCCGAGTATTTTACTGATTTGCTCGGTCGGTAACTCCTGCAGATACCTTAATATAACCGGCTCGCGATATTTTGCCGGTAAAGTTTCTATAGCCTGACGAACACGGTCGAAGGTTTCGCTGTCCATCTGTGCTTTGTCTGCTGATTCAGTCGAGGACAAAGGAATTTTTTCGGCAACCTTTGAGATCCGTCTCAAGCGGAGCATCCGCTTATATCTGTAACTATGGCATTTATTAACCGTTATGGTAAAGAGCCAGGTTTTAAGGCTGCTTTCGCAGCGAAACTTTTTCAGGCCGAGATACGCAGCAAGAAATATATCCTGTGTAACATCATCGACCTCGCCGGACCAACCGAGTAGACGATTAGCCAGTGCTGCAATGTCCGACGAATATCTCTCGACAATCTTGTCAAAAGCGGATTCGTCGCCCCGATTGAATTGTTCGACGAGACGTTCGTCGTCAATCGTGTCGGCCATGACCATCATATTAGAGCGCCGAAACGCCAAAAAATTACAGAAAATTCGTGGAAAACCGGGAAAAAATCCAGCAGCCCCACAACTTGGGAGCATCCACACATTTTATCGGCCGTTACAGTCGAGCGGCCTTTCGGAGTTTGATGGTCATATCGGTCTTTTCCCATGTAAAGTTTGGCAGATTTCTTCCGAAATGCCCCCCATAGGAGGTCTGGGCAAAGATTGGACGTGCGAGTTTTAGGTGTCTAACCATCGCCTTTGGGGTTAATGGGAAAAGCTTTCTTATGATTTGGCTTAACTTGTGTTCGCTGATTTTTGCAGTTCCTTCGGTATCTACAAGAACTGAGATTGGCTCGGCCACTCCAATGGCATAAGATAATTGCAGCTCGCAGGCTTGGGCAAGACCGGCCGCAACTACGTTTTTAGCTATGTATCGGGCCATATAACTGGCTGTTCTGTCGACCTTTGTGGGGTCCTTACCGCTAAAGGCGCCGCCACCGTGGCTGCCTCTTCCACCATACGTATCGACGATGATTTTCCTGCCTGTAAGTCCGCAGTCACCTTTTGGGCCGCCCACGACAAATCGTCCGGTTGGGTTTATATGGAATATAGTGTTTTTATCAACAAGACGTTTTGGCAGAATAGGAGTAATTACTTTTTCGATGATTTGTTTTCGCAACTGCCGATAATTAATGATCGGTGCGTGCTGCGTAGCTATTACAACCGTATGGATGCGTTTGGGTTTGTTGTTTTCGTACTGGACGGTTACCTGGCTTTTACCGTCGGGTCGCAGCCAGGGTAGTTTTTTACTCTGGCGTATTTTTTCCAGCCGGGTTGTTAACGAATGTGCTAAATGAATCGGCATCGGCATTAGAGAGGGCGTTTCTTTGCAGGCGTAACCAAACATTAAACCCTGGTCCCCGGCACCCTGTTCTTTGTGAAGACCGGAACCTTCGGTTACACCCTGTGAAATATCTGGACTTTGTTTATCGAGTGTAACCATAACGGCACAGTTTTCATAGTCGAAGCCCATCTCAGGGTCGGTGTACCCAATTTCTTTGATAGTGTTGCGAACGACCGTTGGGACGTCAACGACTGCCTTTGTTGTGATTTCACCAGCGACAACGACCAGGCCGGTGGTAACCATTGTTTCACAGGCCACTCTGCTTTTTGGATCCTGGGCGAGCATTGCATCGAGTATTGAATCGGATATATGGTCGGAAACTTTGTCCGGATGTCCCATCGTTACGGATTCACTGGTGAAGAGGTGTTCATCTTTGCCAGGATGAATTTTGGTTTTACTTACTTTCTTTGCCATTTGTCATTTTTCCTTTCAACAATTTGGAATTCACAGTTCGCTGCTTCCATATTACGAACCGTCATTAATTGTCCAGTCATACTTTATAAATTTAACAGAATAGTTCCCAACTTCAAGAAAAGAAACATCATCTCTGGAAACATAGTTAGTAATAAAATTTAAAACGGCCCGTATTGTCCGGTCCTGTTCTTTGAATTTTCTGTCTATTGTAAACTTGTCAATAAATTCTTTGCCGTACGAGGACGATTGAAATAAGGAAGATAAATAAACGCTCTGATTTTCTTTGTCTATACGGAATGCCAACGGACTGGATAGAAACCTTCTGGTTTGGTCTTCTAATTGCTCATTGAGCTTATGGCCGTAATACGGCTCATTGCGCAAAGGAGGACTCGATAAACTGGCTCTGGAAATGGCGAAAAATATTCTTGGGTCGTCAAATTCTTTACGGAAGAAACGCTTGTCAATTTCTGAAAGAGTGAATTCCTCATCCATTACAAGAAATTTATAATTGGTCCAGATTCCCTTAATGTGCATGATGCTGTTGGGACCCCAGCCCGGGTAAAGACGCAGGATTCGTGAGGACCTTATGGGATAATTTTCGGTAATAATCTTCAACATCTGGATATTGTATGCGTTGAGCCAGAAAGCGATTTTATCTTCTTTGGACCAGGATTTATAAACGTTCGGGTCGAGATTGTTAAATTCATTCAGAAGATTTATTAAGCTTAGCCTTTTTCGTCTGAGCGTTTGATAATTGACCATTCCTTGCTCATCGACGTAGTTTTTTAGAATATCGGCACATTTTTCGTGAAAAGCTGTGGCCGAGTTCGACTTCGGCTCATCAGGCTCGATGTTGTCAGGTTCGACTTTGATGGGTTCATTTGTGGTAAACGAAGCTTCATCAGGTTCAATTGTGGGCTGTTTGGACTTATCCTCTTCTGGTTTG
>JASFMF010000257.1:0-4130 GCA_050117705.1 Phycisphaerales bacterium | reverse complement strand
TCCAGGACAGGAGGTTATTGTTTCACTTGTTTTTTGTTATATCAAAAAATTCTGATTTATTTCTTTGGATTCAGTGAAATAAGAACCGTACGTGGTGGGTAATTCAAGTGATCAACACAAAGGTAGTTATCATCTTCGATATAGTCATGCTACAATAATCAATCTATAATCGAATCGACAATAACCGGCTCCCCACCGTCAATAGCTTGCTGACCATTATAAACAATGATACAGTTTTCAATTATCGGTTCGCATTTACTTCTGCCGGAACCTGCGTGCATAGTGATACCTGTCTGGCCGTTGCTTGTAATCAGGCAGTGCTTCAGATTAGGGCTGCTGCCTTCGGACAACTCCAGACCATGAGTCGCATTATCCATGATACGGCAATTGCGAATAGTGGCATTTGTTTCTGTGCCCTTAATTCCAATCGAACCGGTACGGATGGTCATGCCCGCTATTTCACAAGTCTCAGAGTTATCTTGCAGTGTGACTACGGGGCTGTCAGTACTACCCTGTATGATTGTGCCACCGACATAAAAAGGATCGTTTGGGTCAACCGATTGTAGAGAAATTGTTTTTCCTGTTAGGTCGATAGATTCCTGATAAATTCCGGGGCCTATCACGATTTTGTCGCCATCGTTGGCATAGTTGACGGCGCATTTAATCGAACTGAACCGAATGCCACTTGAGAGATTTTCAATTGGGCCATTCGGGTCGGGTAGAACTGCTCGAGCATCCACCCAGTAAATATCTGCCTGGTCGGTGCTCCTCCAGCCAGCCAGGCGGGTAAAGAAGAAGTATTTTTTGTCAGGTGAAAGGTGAGGTCCATATTCAATAAGAGATGTATTTATCTGGGGCCCCAGATTTCTGGGTACGGTCCACGAGTCGTCCTCGTTTCGAAAGCTTATAAAAAGGTCTGCTTGCCCGTATTCGGAACGTCCGACGGCAACTATCATATAGCTTTCGTCCGGTGCCACCATGGCGTCCCATGCTCCGTTAGAGGTATTGATTGGTGACGGGAGTTGCTCAACGGTTCTGTATTCTCCGGCCGCAGGTCGTGAACGATATATGGCGGTACCACCGGGTGCTCCCGGCCGCGTAGAGCAGAAATACAAAGTGCCATCCGCAATAGGGCATGGGAAATACTCATCCGAACCTGAGCTGATTGGATATGCAAGTCTGGTTGCCTGGGACCACTGATTATTGACACGCTCGCTCATATAAATATCACCATTTCGATTACAGAAGAATCTCTGTCCATCAGGTGAGATGTATGGCTCGGCGCAACTGGGAGCGAAGCTGAGCCCTCGCAGGGATGTCCAGGAGCCGTCTTCCGAACGCTGGGCGTAAGTTGTCGTCATGTAAGTTGTGGTTAGAAAAAATTCTTGCCCGTCTGGAGAATAGACACCGCTTCTTTCCTGTCTGTCAGGCAGACATATAATGCCTGGCGCGAAAATTTTTGGTATTATGCCTGGTGGTTCCTCGCCGAAATAAGTACTTTCCGGAATTTCTGTAGCGGTACATACTATTGAATATATCAGAATGACCGGAAGTAATTTCAGGAGTGTTGTTACTCGATTTTTCATATTATCGTCTCCTCGTATTCGTTAATATTATATTCATGGCTTGATCAGTACCACTTATGTTTATGCATCCTTCGTTTGATTGTAATTCCATGTTCCAACCTGAATCTATTTCTTGTTATTGAGAGACTATTGAATCGATGATAACGGGTTCACCTCCGACAATGTCCGCTTGACCGTTATCGACGATTATACAATTTTCAATGACCGGCTTGCAGGTACTGCGGCCGGGGCCGGCATTCATGGTGATACCTGTCTGGCCATTGCTTGTTATCAGGCAGTGTTGCAGATTGAGGCTGCTGCCCTGAGATAATTCCATGCCATCAGTAGTGTTGTCCATAATACGGCAATTACGAATAGTTGCATTTGTAGCACTACCGGCGATACCGATTAAGCCAGCGCGGATAGTCAGACCTGCTATTTCACAAGTCTCGGGATTTTCCCGCAGAGTAACTACGGGGCTGTCGGGACTACCTTGGATGATTGTACCACCGATATAAGAGGAGTCATTGGGGTCAACGGATTGCAGGAAAACCATTTTCCCTGTCAGATCAATCGATTCATTATAGACACCTGGACTTATCACGATTGTGTCACCTTCGTCGGCGTAGTTGATAGCGCACTGAATGGAACCAAAGCATTGTCCGGTGTCCAGATTTTCTATAGGGCCATTGGGGTCGGGCAGGACTGCACGGGCGTCTATCCAGTGTATGTCGGTCTGGATATTCGTTACATAGGCTTCTCTGCGACAGAAAAGAAAATATTTGCCGTCATCTGTGACAAAACCTCCATCTTCGATACCGGCGGTATTCACTTCCGGGCCCAGGTTGTGCGCAGGACCCCATGAACCATCGTCCCTTCGGAAACTAATATATAAGTCATTTAGCCCAAGCCCACCGGGTCGTCCCGACTCAAATATGAGATAACTTTCACCAGGCGCTATGAATGGGGAACCTTCAAGATGTTCTGTGCTAATTGGGTATCCGATTTTTTCAGCGGTGGAATATTCGCCATCTATGAGTGGAAATCGGTAGATATCTCCACCGTTCCCTGCGCGATTGGATAAAATGTACAGGACCCCGTCATCCGTGATGCTGGGCCGGTATTCCATGCCCGATGAATTAACCGGGCTGCCTAAGTTGACCGGTGTTGTCCAGCCGTCGGCCGTACGTTCCGAAACAAAAATATCTGAATTCCAGGGTGGGCCCTGGTGTATGGGGGCAGCCACAAAGACCTTTTGGCCATCGGAAGAAAAACAAGGGTACAAGCTTTGGTGGAGTGTTTCACAGAAAGCAGGGGAGTATGGTTCTACCCAATGTCCATCCTCGTTTATATATGTATAAAGGATATGGAAATAATTCCATCCGGAGTTAGTTATTGTGAAGGCAAACTCCCTGCCATCTGTGGAAAAATCAAATCCGTACTCATACCTGTTGTCCAAGCAGATGAATCCCGGTGCGAATACTTTTGGTGTTTTACCGGGCGGTTCCTGTCCGAAATACGGGCCGTTAGGGATTTCTACAGCAAGACATACTATTGGACACAACAATAATACTGGAATTAACTTCTGGAATGTCATTACTTGATTTTTCATACTATCTCCTCATGTTTTGATTAATGAGAGGGCATTTTTTATTTGACGGTTTTTCTAATCAGGAAATATCCCGTAATGGCTTGTTTGTTTCACTTTTTTTGTTGTTCAACGCTATACTGCCCGGAAAATTTTTAAGGAGAATATTGAAACGTGAAGAACGCGTACGGGATGTTACTAATTGAGTGGGAGGTTGCGCGATTTATTTAAAGCCCATCTAAGCCGTTTGATGAATTTGACCTTTGTTATTGAGATACTATCGAATCGATGATGGTAGGTTCACCTCCAACGATATCAGATTGGCCATTATAAACAATGATACAGTTTTCAATGTTCGGCTTGCATTTACTTCGGCCCGGCCCGGCAAGCATGGTAATACCTGTCTGGCCGTTACTTGTTATCAGGCAGTGTTGCAGGTTGGGACTGCTTGCTTGGGATAACTCCAAGCCATGAGTTGTATTGTCCATAATACGGCAATTACGAATGGTGGCGTTTGTTCCTGTACCCTTAATTCCAATCGAGCCGGCGCGAATGGTCAGGCCTGCGATTTCACAAGCTGCAGGGTTTTCCTGCAATGTGATTATGGGACTATCGGCACTGCCCTGTATAATTGTACCGCCAATACAAGTAGGGTCATTGGGATCGACGGATTGCAGTAAAACGCTTTTATTTGTCAGAACAATCGATTCCTGATATACACCCGGATTTATCACGATTGTGTCACCGTCGTTGGCATAATTGACAGCACTTTGAATAGAACTGAAACGTTGCACTGAGTTCAGGTTTTGAATTGGGCCATTAGGATCGGGAAGAACTGCTTTTAAACTTACCCAGTAGATATCCGAATCATTGCTGCTATCGCGGGTGAAGAAAAGATACTTGTGGTCCGGTGATATAAAGGCCGCACTTTCGCCGTTTGATGTATTTATAGCAGGTCCGAGATTTCGTGGAGCTGT
>JASFMF010000256.1:0-4141 GCA_050117705.1 Phycisphaerales bacterium | reverse complement strand
TGCCTGTCTATATAATACCGAATTGTGCATCGCGCAAGTCTTAAATATGCGAAAAGTTAATATTATTTTTTTGAAACGGCATTAGAGACCGAACTTAGCATCTTTTCAACATCTTTATTCCAACAGGCTATACCGCCTGTGTATGTATCGGCCGTCGCAACTGCGGTCAGGGGCAGGCTGTCTTCGAGGTATTGCCTGACATCCAGATATTTCGGTTTGGGATTCGCATCATGCCAGCAGATAATGCCCGAATCGGAGATGATTTCTTTGGTAAGCTCGGTGTCATGGGAAACGCCGGCATGAGAGTGATCGCCGTCGATAAAGACAAGGTCGAAACGACCGTAATCTTTCAGTAATAAGTTGCTATTGAGCTTATGTGAGTCGCCATAGATTTGGGTGAAGCGGGACCTGTGTTCGTCGGATACTTCGGAACCCATTTTTTCTTTAGGCAGTCTCGAATTATTGCAGGACCTGCCAAGGAACCTCCATAGGGGATTTTGATAGCAAATCGAAATAACGTGACATTCCGGAAGCAATCCGAGAAAGAAGTCCGAAGTAATCCCAAGATGCGTGCCAATTTCGAAAATGCGACTGGGCCTGAAGCATAATGCAATCGCGGCCAAAGCCTCATAGTCCTCCAGACGCGTCATACCGTTCGCTTTTTCGGCCGCTTGTGCAGCCGCCCGCTCCCCATGCAGACGGAGCGTTTCATCGACCGCGAAGAACTCGAAAAAATCATCAACGCGAACCAACATAGTATATACCGGTAATTACAATTTCAGAAACACAATTGCTGTTTATATTGTTTCTCATATTTATTGCCGCCATGTTTCTATGTGCAAATATATCGGCAATCAAATACGTCAGACTAAATCACAGGCCTCGACAGGCATCCAATGCTGGTCTTTGCCTTCCCATTTTACATTGCAGCCGATGGGATTGGTCAGCGGAACACTAATCGGCTTACCGGCCAGATGTTCCTCAAGGGCCCTTTCAAGGTCGTTGACGGTTACCTGGCTTGCATCGCGAGGATTGTCCACGCCCCGGCCGGTGTAAATGAGAATGCGGTCTTTGTCGAACATGTAAAAATGCGGGGTTCGTAACGCACCATAGGCCTTTGCGATTTCCTGAGACTCATCGTAAAGATAAAACCAGGGGAATTTGTATTCGTTCATTCGTGCGACCATATGCTCGAAATCATCTTCGGGGTAGGTGTTTTTACTGTTGGAGTTTATGCCGACAAATTTGACGCCCTGAGGTGCGAATTTCTCAACGGTCTGCTGTGTAACTTCATCCGAACCGATGACATACGGGCAATGGTTGCAGGTAAAGAAGATTACCAATACTTCTGCATCATCGAAATCGGATAACTGATATGTGCCGCCGTCTGTGGCGGGCAATTTAAAATCCGGCGCATGTTCGCCTAATTGTAATGTAAAAGCCATTTTCAACTCTCCTTATTTATCAAAGAATTTTCAAATTCTTTTCCCTACAAAATTTATTTACATAGAATATCCTACGACAGAGCCTCCAACAGGTTCAGGACAGACTATCCGATATCTCCAACAGGTTTTTGAGATTCGTTTGGCAATCATCGGTGCTGTAGAATTTCGGTCCCATGCCGCACGGCAAGGTCAACAAATCGCCTTCCTGAAAATCTTTGACATCGTCCTTGGTTTTTATTCCCCAGGCGATTCTCTTGTTGTTTCTGTATCCGGGGTACTTCGTGATGTCAAATTCGGAGGCGTCGAAACTAATAATATCAATGTCGGAATTGAACATCTCGTCCCAGTTCATATTGCCGCAGACGTGGACGCCAGAGGTTGTTGCATTGAAACTTTCGAAGAGCGCAGACCAAAGCTGCTTATAATCGAACCCGGCCTGACCCAGAGCAGGCTCATCCAAAAAGAGAATAACGTTAGGCGCTTGCAGGCCGTCAAGGAGGACTTCGATATGCTGGCAGGCTCTTGCTATTGCGTCATCTTCGGAGTATCCGCTGAGAATTAAGGTCGCGGGTCCTACACACTGTACTTTGACGGTATCGCAGTCCTGAGTTTTCTTCTTAAATGTTTCAAGACAGCTCATATTGCCCGGGTTTTTGATATAGTCCAGCATTGAATCGCCAAGCTTCGGTAGTTCCGGCAGAAACGGTATATCGTGCTGTAAACTGTACTCTACAGCCTGGTCAACATCTTCGTATGGCAGAGAGCCAATTTGTGTTACTATCTGTTTTTTGCCCATTTTTTGGTTCCATCCAATTGCGATTGTTTCTCACTCTACTTCAACTGATATCGAATACATTATAAATTCTTTTCCGGTGTTGTCATTACTAAATAATGACAGCTCACCAGGGAAGATTAAAGAAAGCCTTACTGGTTTCAGTAACGGCATCGGCAAAGCTGTCCAAATCCATGCCCTTCAGCTCGGCCAAAAACTTAGCGGTATGTATCATGAGGGCCGGCTCGTTTACCTTTTGCTTTCGCATCGGCTCGGGTGACATATAAGGACAGTCCGTTTCGAGTATCAACCTATCGAGAGGTACGCTTTGGGCGGCCATGCGGGCGATTTCGGCATTTTTGAAGGTAACCACGCCAGTAAAAGAGATGTGATAACCATGATCAAGTACAATCTTTGCCTGCTCTGCTGAGCCGCTGAAGCAATGAAAAACCACTCCTTTCAAATCGATGCCGTCCCTATCTAAAATTTCAATTGTTTCGTCGAAGGCTTCCCTGCAATGTATGATTACAGGCATATTCAGCTCTTTGGCGATTGCAAGCTGGGCAGCGAAAGCACTCTTTTGGTCGGACTGATTTGAGAAATTATAATGAAAATCCAGGCCTGTTTCTCCTATAGCTACTACCTTTGGATTTTGAGCAAGCTGTTTCAATTGTGCAAGTGTATCCTCGGTCATATCTTTGGCATCGTGAGGATGCATTCCGATGGCGGCGTACATATTCTCGAATCTATCGGTCAGCTCGATGGATTTTAAGTTCTCCTGCATATCCGTGCCGACAGTTACCCAGCCGGTAACACCGGCCTGGCGGCTTCTGTCAATAACGCTATCGGTATCGTCAGCTAATTGCTTAAACGTCAAATGGCAATGTGTATCAATCAGTTTCATTATTCCCTACGGTATAAAAGCATTTTCGTAATGGTTTATCTCCGGCGTTCCTTTTTCACCAAGTACAATAGTTACAATATCGAAACGAAACGGCCTGTCAACAATATCATTGGTTGCCAGAAAATAGCGTGCGGTCTTAACCATCCTGTGCTTCTTGGCGGGCGTAATGACCGATTCCGTCTGTGTGAAGGTTTCATCCGCCCTGGTTTTGACTTCGACAAAAACAATATCCCTGCCGGGAGCGACCATAATAAGGTCGATTTCACCGGTCCTACAGGAAAAGTTGCGAGTGAGGATTTTCAGACCTTTTCTTTTGAGGAATTTCAGGCAGCGTTCTTCACCCCACCTGCCAAGCAGCTTTCGGTCGGCCAACAGTTTATTTCTGTTTAGCAACAAATCTCTTATAACGCGCCGGATATCAGGTTATTTAGTGACGGTGTGGGTGCTGTGTCGCTGAGGGAGCCTGACCGCCTTGCCTGTACGTTTACGAAGGTAGTACAGCTTTGCCCGCCTTGTCTTGCCGCTTCGCAGCGGCCTGATATTGAGAACATTCGGCGAATGAAGCGGAAAAATTCGCTCGACACCTTCGTTGTTAACAATGCGACGAACGGTAAAGTTTTCATTAATCCCCCGCCCCTTACGTGCGATCACGGTGCCTGTAAATATCTGAGTACGCTCTTTATCGCCTTCTTTAATGCGGTAGTGGACGTCAACAACATCGCCTATTTCAAAATGCGGTATCTTTTTCTTTAAGCTCTTGCTTTCAACAGCATCCAACAGTTCAGTTTTCACTGGTTTATCTCCTATCTACAGCCTTTAGCAGCTTGCTTCAACGTACTAACCACGACAAGTCCAAACACTAACGGCTAAATTCTAAACCGCGTATAATAACGAACTTCTGTTCAAAATACAAGCAATTTCTGAAAAAATATGGTTTTTGGAGTTTTGTACAATTTCACAGAGAGAATATACCCAGCCAATGTGTATTATAAGGTAAAAAGTGTTGACAAAAACTATATT
>JASFMF010000255.1:0-4146 GCA_050117705.1 Phycisphaerales bacterium | reverse complement strand
AAAATATGCCATGGGAGGTGTGAGTCATGAAAAGGCTGTACGTAAGTGCGCTCATTTTGTTTTTACTCTGTTCAATTCTAATCCAGGAGAAGACCTTTGGTTACCAACTTTATGAACAGGGGCTTTCCCGGGTAGGACAAAAGTATGTCCCGGGCGAATTCCTGGTCAAGTTTAAGGCTAATGTAACAGAGTCGGAAATTGCCGATTTAAATTCGACTAATAATGTTTCCACAATCTATACAAGCCTGATCGCCGGTTTTAGAAGATTAGCTGTTCCGGATGGTGCAACAGTCGATGAAATGGTCGAAATTTATCAGGCGGATTCAAGAGTTGAGTACGCCGAGGCAAACTATATTGCAAATGCCTTGTTGGTTCCAAATGATGACCTCTATTACCGCCAATGGCACTTGTACAATACCAACTACGGCGGTATTGAAATGGAGTCTGCCTGGGATATATCTACCGGCTCAGGAGTCAACGTGGCAATTCTCGACACGGGTATTGCCTACGAAGATTATTGCGAAGAAGATAACGGCGAACCAAAAAAGTGCTACGAGCAGGCTCCGGATTTAGTTAATACGTCCTTCTTAGCAGGTTATGACTTTGTTAATCAAGATGAACACCCTAACGATGATTCAAACCCGGGGCATGGAACTCATATAGCTGGTACCATTGCTCAAAATACTAATAACAATTCAGGCGTGGCCGGAGTGGCTTATAACGCAAATATAATGCCAGTGAAGGTATTGGACAGTAAAGGAGCTGGATCTTACGCCGACATAGCCGAAGGTATTATCTGGGCGGCCGACCAGGGTGCTCATGTCATAAACCTCGGATTAGGAGGAAGTGAACCTTCAAAAACTTTAGAGAATGCATTAGAGTACGCCTATAACCTCGGAGTAACGTTAGTAGCCGCCGCCGGGAACGAAGGCGCAGGCAGCATGGTTTATCCTGCTGCATATGATGATTACGTGATTGCTGTCGGAGCCACACGCTACGATGAAACTATAGCTTATTATTCTAATTTTGGACTAAGTCTGGATATAGTAGCTCCCGGCGGAGATATTAATGTTGACCAGAATGGCGATAGTTACGGCGACGGAGTTTTACAACAAACCTACGGCAACGACGGCGATGAAATAAACTGGGGATACACTTTTATGGAAGGAACCTCAATGGCTGCTGCTCATGTCTCCGCAGCCGCAGCTTTAATCATAGCAAACGGAAATGCAGCTACACCTGCCGAAGTTAAAGAAGCTTTAGAATCAACGGCAAAGGACAGAGGAGCCGAAGGCTGGGATATTGAATACGGCTCAGGTATATTAGATGTTTATGCCGCTCTCCAATGGAACACAACAGAAAACCCAGCTAAACCACCTCCTCCTCAAACAGAAGTTCTCGAAGCCATATTCACAGCAGATCCCAATATCGGCCCTGAACCGCTAACAGTACAATTTACCGACCAGTCCACCGGAAATATTACTAGTTGGTTATGGAATTTTGGTGACGGAACAACTTCAATAGAACGAAATCCGATTCATGAATATACAGATCCCCGCACTTACACTGTAAGCTTGACAGTATATGGTCCTGATGGTTCAAATAATACTAAAACTAATCAGATACGGGTATTTATCCCCTCAACACCAAGCGCGAACTTTGAAATAGAACCAATAAGTGCCAATACTCCGACGACAGTACGATTTCTTGACCAGTCCACCTGTCCTGCATATATTATATACGGTGGGCCGGGAAGCATAATAACTGGAACGATAGAATCCGCACCACATGGAGGTATTACAAGTTGGGAATGGGATTTTGGTGATGGAACAACTTCGACCGAACAGAACCCTGTTCATACCTATCAAAACGCCGGTGCCTTCGACGTATCCTTGACTGTCAGAGGTCCGGGCGGCTCAGATAGTATAATCAGGAGAGATTACATCACCCTGACGTTACCTCAGGCTCCAACAGCAAGTTTCCTGGCAGCACCGTTAAGCGGAGATAGTCCTCTCGTCGTACAATTCGCCGACACTTCCACTGGATATATTACCAACTGGCTTTGGGACTTTGGTGACGGAACAACTTCAACCGAACAACATCCTACTCATACATACAGTTACCGCGACTCTTCAGCTTACACAGTCAGCTTAACAGTTACAGGGCTGGGCGGCTCGGACACCGAAACTAAAGCCGACTTGATTCAACTTCACATTCCGCCCATAAACGTAAGTATAGGTATTACAAGTAAACAGGAGTTCCGCACTTGGTATACAGTAACATCAGTAGTCACGGTTACAGATAATAACACAGGGCAACCTCTTGGAGGAGTCACTATTGAAGGAACGTGGGGTGGCGCTTATGGTGGTACTGTTTCCGGTACAACAAACGGAAACGGCCAGGTATTCTTCACCACAGACTGGGTCACAAGAGGCGCCAGAGTCACATTCACAATTACTAAAGTGAAAATAGGCGAAAAAGAATATCAATCTACCGGAGAAAACACTGCTTCAATACGTGCTTAAAAACCTTAAACATATTACATGAATCCCTCGATTTTGGAGCCCAAAGCTCTGGAATCGGGGGATTTTATTTTATTCTAACACCTCCTCACAAATTAAGAAAAACTAAAAGGCTCCCCAATCCTGTTTGCCCGGAACGTAATAGCTCGGGCAAATAAACCGGAACATATTTGCTATTTTTTGCGCCTTTTTGAGTTTTTCTTGATCTTCAGCTTCCATCGCGGCCAAATTACCTCCGAAGACTTCCGTGAAATATTCCTCGGCAGCCTTATGCCTTTCTTCTTCGGTATTGAAAAGACTGCGAATTTTACCTAATTCGCCGGCATCCAGCCAAAAGCCGCCGCAACCCGGGCACTCATCGACTTCAACATTCTTTTTAACGCTGAAAAAGTGCCGCATCATAACAATATCGTCACATTTCGGACACTTAAATCTCTGTGTATGGTCAACAGTTATGTTTTCATTTCGCTCTATCTCTAACAGCTCTTCGCCGGCGGATTCATGCGGCTCATCAAATTTAGACAGCTCGAAATTGTCAAACCATATACCGCCACAGCCGCCCTGGCAAACATCAACTTCAACGTCCCCCACGTTTATCTTCTGTAATACATTTGCACACGCAGGACAATTCATAATATTTTATCCTCCCAAAAGGGTTCGTAATATATTGTCACAATATATATCGGCAAAAAATTGTTACTGCTCAAGGCCAAAAATGTCGAGCCATTGGCTTGTTTCGCCATCCGTAAGGCCCTTTCTCTTTTCCGGAGGCTCTTTTGGCGGTCTTTTCCGGCTTAGCTGTTTTTGAATATTATTCCAAAAAACCTCTGACTTTATCGATGTCGCTTTCCTGGCTCTGGCCGCTTTACGTAATCTCCTATCGCTACTGACAATTGTCAACCTTTTTGGTGCTGTACTCGCACTTATCTTGTCCTCGATTACCGTGTCGGTATCCGTACCTAAACCGGCAAAGAAAATCTCCAAATTATTCATATTATCAAATCCGCTTTTGTCCGGGGGCCCTGTCCCATCGAAGATAATCTCTCCACTTTGGCCGGTTTGCCTCAAGTACATGCTGATAATCCGACATAATCCGATGTCACTGACGGGATCGCAATTTTCGTCTTTATGAACTACGTGTAATAGATTATGGCCGTCAATAATAATCATTTTATATACTGAACTTAATAATCCTCATTGTGGACACAACATACAATTTATAAACAAGAAAAGCAATATTACCATTTTTACCTATTTTACCTTTTTTGACCCATTCGACTTCGCTCAGGGCAGGCTTTGGGTTTGTTTTGCATAATAAGGTTGATTTGTCGAATGTTCTTTACAAGTGTAAAGAACAGAAGACAGATGAGCACAAAATTGTTGCTCGTTGACAGTTGTTGTTTGATCGTGGTTAATGATAGTGAAAACGGACACAATATTATCGGGCGTTGCGGGCGTGTGGAGTTAGGATAATTTTTTTGGGGGATAATGAGATTGGTTGTAGGGAAAGTAGAACAGACAGGGGAAAAGGAAGCGGCTGGAGGAGTTGTGACTATATCTTGAGAGTGGTTCATAAATCCTGGCTTTTGGTTGTTAAATCGCGTTAATGTTATAGGACGTTCCC
>JASFMF010000254.1:0-4166 GCA_050117705.1 Phycisphaerales bacterium | reverse complement strand
GCTGCGCATCTTGCACCGAAGACGCCCATCTGTCCGCTGTGCACAAGTCCTGTTATCCTCGCGGGCAACCCATACTCCTGCGCCTGCACGTAGCACCGCCCCGCTTCAATAACCTTCCTGTCGCAGACGCCTGTGCCGGTTGTCTCGGTCCTCGGGTTTGCGTAATACTCCCACAGCCTCTCGAAGTGCCCCCGAACGTCAACAGAGTGTTCATCAACGAGCCACTTGATATAATCCGTTTCGAGCCGCTCATCATTAAAGATACTAAAGTCAAATCCCATTCCTGTAGCTCCGTTCTTTGCTTAGTGGTTAATCTGTCAAACAACGATCTGCCAGTTTTTACCGTTATTCAATTTTCATTTTCTCCTGGTGCCTTTGCACCTTTGAGCATTTTTATGCTCTCTTACTATTGGAGGGCCCCTACACTTTTGGCAAAAATTTTCACAATTTTTAAAAAAATAAAATCGCTAAGTGCCCGTGCACCAGCGACTAAAAATTTTGGCAAAAATTTTGTTTTTAAATTTACCCCCCTACACTTTTGGCAAATATTTTCGCTTTTTTCAAACTATTTTGGAATTTTCCTTACTTTGGCACGAAGTTTGAGCATATACAAAATTTGCCCGATGATGGATAGAAAAACAATGCGGAGAAAACAAATGGTTAGGAATGCAGAATTACTAAAACGAGAATATAAATTTCTCTTGCGGCTTATACAGGCATTTATCTACGCCGTCACTCGGTATCTTCTTTTTGTAACAGCTCGATAATATCGGCTTTCGTCGGAAGCGCTTCCATCGAGCCGAATTTTGTGCAAGCCAGTGCCCCAGCTGCCGATGCGAACTTGACCGCTTCTCTCACGTCATCCTTTACGGCACAGTAAGCAGCCAGCGCTCCTGCAAATGCATCGCCCCTGCCCGCCTGGTCCACAAGCTCCACCTCAAAACCGGGAATCTGGTCGGCGCCACTTCTGTCAACGACCATGCTGCCGCGCCGGCCCATAGTTATAATAGCCGAGCCAACTCCGCGTGCAACAAGGTCCGAGCCAATCATCTTTGCGGTTCGGATGTTAGTTGCAGAATGGTCGGTAATATCAGCCGCTTCAGAAAAATTCGTGAGCATAATATCCGCAGCAAAATACTCAACGGGAAGGTCACTGCCCACTGAATCCGGCTGTTCCATCGGCCCAGCAGGATTGAGGATGACCTTTGTACCGTGCACTTTTGCGCTACGAATAGCAGCTACAATCGCCTCCTGTGGCAGTCGACCGTGAATCAGACAGACATCAGTTTCGGAAATGACCTGCTCAGCCTCCTCGATGTCTCGGGGCTGCAGAGCGTTGTTGGCACCGGGACAGTAACACACAGCGTTCTCCCCTGAAGCATCAACCAGAGTGACAACCATACCTGTATTTTTGGCCTCGGCGGTATAAACATAGTCAGCATTGACTTTGTCCAGATTCGCCCGAATCATGTCGGCGAACGGGTCGCCGCCTACTTTACTGATAAGATGCACCTCGCAACCGCACAATGCAGCCTCTACGGCCTGGTTCGGTCCGGGACCGGCGGCTGTGTAGGAAAGGGCAAAGCCAGCAATGCTTTGGCCGGGCGAAGGGATTCGATCGCACCTTATCGCCATGTCCACATAGGCGCCGCCGATTACAACTACTTTAGGACTCCTTCCTGACATAGTTTTTCACTCTCTGCTTTTTACAAAATTCCTCTGGTTTACACTTCGATGCAGCGAACATCTCCAGCGAAATAAAATGCGATTTCTTTAAGAGATTTAGTATAACGGCCTGACGACTAAATGCAAAACTTTTTTTCGGACATTGTCCTGTAAAGTTTTATCTGCCAGCAATTTTAGATGCTCTTTTCAGTAAGCCACCGCTCCAATACTTCTACAATATAGTCTATCTGCTCTGCTGTGAGTGGCTTGCCTTTCGGGATACGATGCCATTTCTCCAGACATCCGCGACAGCAAGTGCCGGTGGCGTGCTGTGCAACGAATACAGGATGATTTTTCGTCGGCGTTTGCTTCCCGTCATTTACAGGCTCGGCCTGTGCCAAACGTGTAGTGACAAAATCGCGCGCGTGTTCGAGGATAGTTGTTATACCTTTGTCTTTAAGGTATTGCGCTTCTTTACCTGAAAGCCTGAATCGGCTGCGAAACTTAGATTTCTCCAACCTCGAAAAAAGCTCATCCATCTCACGCATAAACTAATCCATCATTCGGGACTGCCGACAACCGCCATACAGATTACACTTTCTTCCTTACCGTCAATACCTAAAATCGAGTTAACCTGCTCATCGTACAACGCGCCTATTTCACAGCTTCCAAGATTCAAACTAACCGCTGCCAGCGCAAGGTTCTCTGCGATATGGCCGGCATCGAGATAAATATATCTGTACGCGCGCTGGCCGTATTTCCATTTGCAGCGTTCAAAAACAGCCGACCAAACAAAAACCACCGCCGCCGTTGCGCACATCTGCTGGTCTAATGCCGCCCTTGTAATCTCAAAGCGCGTATCGCCCTTCTTCAACTGTTCAAGACAATGGGCCTTCACGGAGTAATAATAAACGCCCTGCTCGATACCCGCTGCATTGTTAATAATCAAATATGTATCTATCGGATAAAGAGCACCCGCCGATGGAGCCGTTCGAAATTCGTATCCATGCTCAACTCGCTGAATGCCGGTTGAGGCCCATAGTAAATACGAAACCTGGTCCTTGCTTATCGGCTCATATCGAAACTCACGAATGCTTTTCCTCTGCTTTAAAACCTCATCCAGGCCCATCTGCTCGACCGGCTTAAAATGCGTTAGCTTAACCTTTTTCGCCTGTGGATACTCTTTATATAAAGCAGGCTTCGCATCCCAGATAAGCCTGTGCCCGGGCATTCTGTCAACCTCGTACTTTGTTTCCTGCTGAAATTTATCACCTGTCCCGCTCATATAGGCATCCTCTTTTCCTGTTTCACTCATCAGACATACTCAAGACGAGTTTACCGAATTGCGATGACACTTTCATTAATTCAAAAGCATCGCTTCCTTTACTCAAAGGAAAAATCTCATGGATGGCAGGCTTGATTTGGTACTTATTCACCATGTCAAGCATTTGAATGAAATCATCTGGCGAACCCATAGTCGAACCGATTAGATGCAACTGTTTCCAGAATATCTTACGTAACTCTATTCCACCTGCCAAACCCGCCGTCGCTCCATAATTAACAATTCGCCCTCCCGGCTTAACAATATCAATCAGATTGCCAAAGCCCTCTCCGCCGGTACCATCGATTATTAATTGGACAAACCCATATTCAGCTTTTAGTTTCGATGCATAATCATCGGCGGTATATAAAAATCCGGCAGCGGCACCCATAGAAACAGCCCTGTCGATTTTGGCCTGTGAAGAAGATGTCACAATTACAGTAGCTCCCGCCGCGACAGCAAACTGTAATGCAATACTTGCAACGCCCCCGCCTATACCAGTTATAACAACTGTTTGACCGGCCTTAAGCTCACCCTGTTTAATTAACGCCCGATACGCTGTAAGTCCCGCCAATGGCAAAGCCGCCGCCTCCCAGCTTAGATGTCCCGGCTTGGGAAAAAGCTGCTCCTGCGGAACAATTATAGCCTCGGCAAACGTTCCATCATCCGGCATACCTAAAATCTTAAAATCCAGACTCTGCACCTCTTCCCCCTCTCCCCAGTTATAGCCTGGATTGATTATAACTTCCTTTCCTTTCCAGCTTGCATCAACTCCGTCACCTGTCTCCTCTACTATCCCCGCCCCATCCGAACCTAATATAACCGGGCATTGAATCCCGGGATACAATCCCTGTGTAATCCAGTAATCACGCCTGTTCAAAGCCGCCGCTTTGAGTTTGACAATAACTTTCCCTTTTTCAACCTTCGGATCCGCCCAATCCTCTAAGACCGGCGGCTTTTTCATTTCATCCAGAACCAGAGCTTTCATTAATTCTCACTCCAAACCAAATTTATTCATAATTTACTACGTTCAACAACAGGCCCTTATCATCGCACGAAAACAACTGAATTCAAGCCTCAACATAAATTTTTAACGAAGGCTTTATAAAATCGTTACGAAACGGCCGTTTTCAGACACTTTATTTATACGTCATCCTTAAATTAATCCGGATGAACTTTT
>JASFMF010000253.1:0-4171 GCA_050117705.1 Phycisphaerales bacterium | reverse complement strand
GTGGGATAACAAAACCTATCTCTTTAGAGCTAATTCATTATTGTAGCTCCGACATTTTGAACAGATTTAAGGCTTGCTCAAAAAGAAAGCGCGTACGCGCTTTGCGTATAAGTGATTTGAAATTTAACCGACAAAACCGGACAAATAAAAGGCATTTCCCCCAATTTCATCACCTGCCCTGGCCAACGAAAATCAACCACATTCTTCACCAAAAATCAAACCATTTACACTAATCATTTGGAAGTGCCGCCTTCAGTTCGCACCAGTTTAAAATCACTTCACCCTCCACGCATCTTGCTAATAACATTTTTACCTTCGTTCGATATTATTTATATTTACTTTGTCTCTTGCGAGACTACGTAACGCTATATGTTTCTCATGCTGGCTTACGGTAGAAATGCTATTAAAAATGCCTTTTCTTATTTACGTGCCTCTAAGGCACCTCATGCTGGCCTCCGGCAGCACAATTTACCCCATGAGATAGCGCAGCTTATCTCATCGGGGCCTCAATAATCTCTTAAAAATACCGACTTGCACAATCTGTGCGGCCATTGTCAAATGGCCAAGCGGGTACCGGCTTTAGCTTTCACAGATGTTCACATCGAGAAAAGCTAAGCTAGTCCCGCGAAGCCGGCTAAAACTCTCTGCGTCCTCTGTGTTCTCTGTGGCTAAAAAAAAACTTCTTTTGCCTTCAGTAGAAATGCTCATCTCACGGACATTAATTTCGATTTCAATTGATTTTAGAGCCAAAATATTGTATAATACCCACTAGTCAGCTAGAAAGCTGACGCATCTCGCCAGACGGCCGACGCGAGCGGAGAACCGCACGTTTTCGTATCAGTAGATACACCCCAAAAACCATCGCCTGTTAAGTTAGGTAATGTTTCGAGCATTTGAACATTTATATTTTGAATTTGCTTATGATTTCGGATTTATGCAAAATACCCTTACTACTATCTTAATTCTGCGGTCTGTAGCCTTTATTCTGTATTTTGTTCTCTGTATTCTGCCTTCCGTATTCTGTCTTCTATCCTCTACAAGTGTAAAGAATGTTCGACAAATCGACCCTTTTTATGCAAAACAAACCCAAAGCCTGCCCTGAGCGAACCTGTCCTGAGCAAGGTCGAAGGAGTCGAATGGGTTAAAATAGATAAAATAAACTTAAGCTCTTTTATGACAAGTAAATACGGGAAAAATGGACATTTGGCCAAATGAGAAAACAAACCCAAAGAGAGGAACTGCCCATTATCGTGGCCGAGTGGCCGGCGATTTTGCCCTTTTGATAAGCGCGGCCTTAAAGTACCGGTCGGCGAACTTTAAGAACGTCGGCCAGTTGGGACCCGGCGTGTGACCGCCCGAATGCTGGCGAAAGGCAATGTCACCATTAATCAGCGTAGTTTCTATCGGAGGAAACTCGGCAGTTCCCACACCCTTTTTACCGAGCAGCGAGTACACAGGCCCTGCGCCAGCGGCGGCCAGGAACATGCCCTTCGCGTCAACCCAGGCATCACCATTATTCGAGCCTGAGCTGATGAACACAGGACGCGGGGCGCACAAAGCAATCAGCTCGTGAGAGTCAACGGGTAAATCGTCCCAGTTCAGCGGCGGGCCTGCGTATTTTATAAAGTTTCCTGCCATCCAGTGGTATTCGCCTGAGCCGGCGACGTTTTCGACAATTTCGCCCCAGTCACGGCGGTGAAGTTTGGCGCCGCCTTCGCCCGAAGAGCTGACAAACGCAATCGCAAAACGCTGGTCGTAGGCCATAGCGACAAGTGTTGCCTTGCCGAAGCGCGAGTGGCCTTCAAGAGCGACTCGTTTGACATCGACGGATTTGTCGGTCTCGAAATAGTCAAGGGCGCGGCTGGCTCCCCATGCCCAGGCACGTAAGGCTCCCCAATCATCAACGTTGCGGGGCCGGCCTTTATTGCAAAGACCGATTATACCCTGAGTGAGCCCTGCACCGTTATCAGCCTGAATACTATAGGGTACGATAGTGGCACAGCCCCAGCCTTTGGCGAGAACCTGCTGCTGCCAGCTGGGATTATTAGTGCGTCCGGCTCTACGAAAACGAGGGCCAAAACCGAATTCCATTATTACCGGAACGGGATTAACGACTTTAGCCGGGGTGGACAAAGTTAACTGGATATTGACTTTAATGAATGGATACGATGAATTGTCAACACGGCCTATAAGTTCTTTGGTAATGACAGGGACATCACCATTCATTTCTTCGGTTATACCAGTGATCTCCCAATTTACCTTTGGTGTGTTCCTGGGGACCCGGCCATAGATTTCCCTGTCGAAATCGTCGAGGATTTCGGGACGGCGCAGTCTCCACCACATCCGGGGTGTGGTGACTTTTTTGCCATTCTTTAATATGAGCGGATCAGGCAGATTTGGGTAGGGATTGGCTTTGGACTCATCGTAATTGGCATAATTTTCAGCCTGGGGATTCATGCCATTTCTGCCCGGCCGGAGTGAAGTGATTTTCAGAAGGTCCATCATTCTCTTATGGTCCTGTTGGGCGGTCAACTTTACAGGTGGAGTCAATTTCTCTGAAACCGGCTTTTGGGCCTGCTGTGCAAAGGCCTGGAGAACGATTAGTCCGTTAAGCAAAAGGAGAAAACACAGTTTAGCCATTATAAATCCTCTTCCGTAAATATCAGCCATTAGTTACAAAGGATAATACTGAAACATGTACTCTTATATACAACTATCGCCTAAATATTGTCATTACTTAAAAAATAACTCGCTTCGATTTCTCCTTCTTACTAAGAGTCACTTTTTTGGTCTTTCCATTCGAGGTGATTATATAATCGCCGTAGAAAGCATCTGTTTTAAATATCCCGCTATTATTAGCTTTGCCGGAAGTCTGGGTCCACCATTTATTGAAGACAAGGTCGCGATAAGCCATTGCCTGCGGGGTGGGTGTCCAGTCTTTTTTCCACATGGCCGATTTCGGTTGCCAGTGACCATCTTCCCAAAAGCCCCACATCAGAATGGCTTCAACGTTGGGATGTGCAAAATAAATCGGGAAAAGCTTTTTGAGTTCCGAAACGCGGGTTTCTTCTTCGTCATAGATGAAAAGACACTCGGTGACTTTAATCGGGAGATTGAATTTTGCGAGCTTATCGAGAGTCCTTTGGACACGCTCAGGAGGCGTGATAGTCGGTATCGCATGGGCGAGGTGACCCTGACAGCCAATACCGTCTATGGGTACACCGCTTGCGAGAAGGTTTTCTATTTGAAGTATAAAAGTATCGGCGTTATACCCGATATCAAGGACGCCATAATCGTTCACATAAAGTTTGGCATCGGGATTTCCGACTTTGGCCGCAAGAGCCATCTCACTGATAATACCGTAACCCAGGCGACGGCGGAAAAAGTCACCATGAATCATTTCATTGTTCAGGTCAAACTCTTCAATACGGCCTTTGAAATGCCTTGTGACATCAATCGCACGACTAATGACCGCCGCACGAAGCTGGTCATTAGTCAATGTTTTCAGCCAATTCATAATGTATTTATCTTTGGCCCAGAAGATGCAGTGGCCACGCATAGGAATGTTACGTTCATTGCAAAGCTGCCATATTCTGTCAGCCTTATAATAATCGACAACGCCCTGCTCTACTTCGCAGTCGTACCATTTTAAGGCATTCTCATGCACGGCGTAGTTGAAATTCTCGGCAAGGACTTTTAGAAACATCTCCCTGTCTTGTGGTGATATAGAACCGGGGACTTTTTCAACAACATGATTGGGAATGGCGGCACCGAATAAAAATTCGTGTCGTGTCTGTTGTACCTTAACATCGGCGCCAGGGGTGGTTTTCACTATGATATCGCCCATTCGGATTTCCGTTATCCGGGCGTTTATAGCAGATGGTGTCAACTTTGCTGCGACATTCTGCTGCGCAAAACATACAGGGACAATAAGTATTATTAGAATCGGAATTAATAACTTTGATTTAGCATTCATAATCTACGCTCCTCATCACATTTTATTAATCATTTCTGTTTAATGATTATGTCCATATATACCAAAGAAAGTCAAGACGAATCTATAAGTCCGTCACTACTGGTAATCTATTGTTCTGTTGTAAAAGGTGAGGCAGGTAAGCCTTCGTTATTATATAAATTCGCACCTTCAGGATTATCAGCCCACGCATACCGA
>JASFMF010000252.1:0-4171 GCA_050117705.1 Phycisphaerales bacterium | reverse complement strand
GGAGCTTAAGCAATCCCTTTCTAACCTCATCGGCTGCAAGCTCATCGATTGTACGAAGCCTCCTGTTGCCCAGATGGTCGATATCGTCAACCTGGCCCTCGTTGTTACGTAAAGCCATTATGTATTTCATCGTATTAAGGAAATCTTCAGGACGAAGCGTCATCTCATTCTCATCAACAGATTGGTCGAACTTGCGATTCAGTCTGAATCTGCCAACCTTACCAAGACGATAACGGTTGGTATCGAAAAATTTCTCTGTAAAGAAACTCTTTGCCTTCTCTTTATTGGGTGGATTGCCCGGCCGTAATCTTATATAGAACTTTAACAATGCCTGCTCATGGCTCTGGCAATCATCCTCAGCAAGAGTGTTCAAGATCAATGTGTCACGTACTTTATCTATAACTTCAATACTAATTTGTGAGCGTTTGGTTTTTTTGGCTTTTTTGGCTTTTTTCTGTTTCTTAGTGCTTGTTGCTTTGGGTTTTTCCAATGCTGCCTGTATCAAAGAAACTTTATCGCTGATTTGTGCACCGGCCTTTACTATGACTTCACCGGACTCCTCGTCCACAATCGATTTTACAGACCACATAGTAGGCAACAATTTATTCAACGACACCATCCGTGTCGGATAAAACAGACGAAGAATGTCTTCTGTAGTTCCATATTCGGGAGCCATCGCACGCAGCAAAATTGTCGCAGGAATCTTGCTGGACTGATCGATTCTCACGACTAATATGTCTTTATTTGTAACACCTATTTCTATCCAACTACCTCTTTCCGGTATGACTCTGCCACCGTGAAGAACTCTGTCACCTTCCTTGCTCTCGATAAGAAAATCAACACCGGGGCTGCGGTGTAACTGGCTAACGATAACTCGCACCGCTCCATTGATAATAAACTCCCCGCCACCTACCATTACAGGCATCTCACCAAGGTACATCGCCTGCTCGGCTAAATCTTCCCCCTCTTTGCTTCTCAATCTGCACCAGATTTTTAGCGGGTAGCCATATGTCAGCCGTAACTGCCGACACTGAGTAGGTGTATAATGTGGCTTTTCCAGTTCGTAGTAGAGATATTCCAGTAGCATCTTCTTATCATAGCTCTCGATAGGAAATGTTTCTTGAAAAAGTGCTTCAAGCCCACTATGCTTTCTTCTCGTTGGCGCCACATTTTCCTGCAAAAAATGCTCATAACTTCTTCTTTGTATCGCCACGAGGTCAGGAATCTCAACAGCATCGTTAACCCTGCCAAAATTGCGAACGGCCTCTTCAGCCACTATGTCACGCATTGCCAATCTCCAGCATTAAATGCTCAAATTGCTTTAAAGACAATCCTCTGTGATTGCCTCAACCCTATGCCACCACTTTGATTCATACATTCCAAAAGGTTAAGTTCCATTTTTATGCCAATTCTACAACGGCCCCAACCTCTTCGAGCTTCTTTCTCGCCTCTTCAGCTTCGTCCTTACTTAATCCCTCCTTGACCGGTTTAGGAACACCTTCCACAAGGTCTTTAGCTTCTTTTAATCCCAACCCTGTTAACGCCCTCACCTCTTTGATAACCTGAATCTTTTTGTCACCGAACGACTTAAGAATAACATCAAAGCTGGTTTTTTCCTCTTCTACTTCAGCCGGGCCCTGTGCGGGACCTGCCATCATAACAGCACCGCCGGCGGCCGGTTCAATACCATGTTCTTCTTTGAGATAATCACCCAGCTCTTTAGCCTGCATCAATGTCAGGCCGACTATATCGTCACCAAGCTTCTTAATCTTACTGCTCCATTCCCCGGTTTTTTTCGTTTCTTTGGTCTCTTTTGTTTCCTTGGCTTCTTTGGCCTTCTTGGTTTCTTTCTTTTCTTTAGTTTCTTTCGCTTGTTCTTCTGCCATTTCTATTAACTCCTGTTTATACAGCGCCAAGTGGTAGCCGAAACTCCGCCGTTTCGTTTAACCCTGTTACTACCAGGGACAGCCACACAGGCTTGTTCAAAATTTCTTGTTTTGTTTTATGCCGCTTGTTTCTCGCCGTCTTCAGTGATAGTTTTTATGCAACCTGCGATGATCTCCGCAGGAGCTCCGATGGTCGAGGCTAATCCTCTGGCAGGAGACTGTAGCATACCAGCAATTTTGCCGAGCAACTCTACCCGCGTAGGCATCTTCGAAAGTTCCTCTGCTGCCTTATCATCTAAAGCTGAGCCGTCAAGAAAAGCGCCTTTAATCTCAAGTGCCGGGACTTTCTTTGCCCAATTGGCAAGCTCTTTTGCAACATCAACTATACTATCTCCTCCGTATGCGATAGTGCAAGGTCCGCTAAACAACGCTGCTGCCGAATCCATCTTCTGATTGCGCAGTGCTTTTCTAAATAGCGAATTCTTGACCACCGTTAACTTGATGTCTTTTTCTTTGAGTTCACCTCTCATCAGATTATTGTTAACACCGCCAACGCCCCTTGTACACACAATTAAAAAATCATTGATGCTCTCGTCGACGATTTTCTTTTCCAGTTCCGACTGTAGTAACTCTTTTATATATTTGCTCATTTTCTATCATCCCACATTGTGTATTTTACTATCAATACTCAACTGCGATACCAGGGCTCATTGTCGCAGATATACACATTTTCTTTATATATGTACCTTTTGACGCTGCCGGTTTTATCTTCTTTATATGCGAGACAAATGCCTCGATATTATCTACCAATTTTTGAGTTTCAAAACTTTGTTTGCCAACTACTACATGGATATTCCCGCCGGCATCGTTTCTAAATTCAACTTTGCCCGCAGAGAACTCAGCCACTGCCGTTGTGACATCAGCAGTTACTGTGCCGTTTTTCGGTGAAGGCATTTTTCCCTGTGGACCGAGAACTCTTCCGAGTTTGCCTACTTTGCTCATAACTTTAGGCGAAGCAATAGCTACATCGAAATCCATCCATCCATCCGAAATCTTTTTGACCAATTCATCGCATCCCGCCTCAATCGCACCGGCCTTTTTAGCCGATTCAACATCCGAATCCTCACAAAAAGCAATGACTTTTTTCTGCTTTCCTATCCCATTAGGCAAAGATAGTGAGCCTCGAATAGCCTGATCGGCTTGTTTCGGATCGATACCTAAGTGCAGCACACACTCTACAGTCTGGTCAAACTTCACCGACTTGAATGATTTGACTTTTTCGACTGCCTTAGTCAAACCAATTGGTTCTTTACTTACCTGTTCCGATTCTTTTTTGTATCTTTTACTTTTCACTCGCATTGCTTACTTCTCGTTCTGCGTTTAAAATCCTCAATAATCGTTAATCAGCTATCTCGACACCCATACTTCGGGCAGTGCCCCTGATAATTTTTTCGGCCTGTTCTATATCGTATGCGTTCAGGTCATTGAACTTGGTTTCAGTGATTTTTCGTAACTGCTCAACACTGATTTCCCCCACCTTCTCTTTATTCGGAACACCACTACCCTTCGCGATTTCGGCCGCTTGTTTAATCAGGACCGCCGCCGGTGGGCTTTTAACCTCGAAAGTAAAACTTTTGTCCTTAAATACGGTTATCACAACCGGCACAATTGTCCCGTTAAGTTCTTTTGTTCGCTCGTTGAACTGTGAAACGAACTGTCCAATATTTACACCATGCTGACCTAAAGCTGGCCCTATCGGAGGAGCCGGCGTCGCCTGACCACCGGGCGCCTGCAATTTAATTTTTACTGCTACTTCTTTCGCCATAATCTTTTATCTCTTGTTTCACTATTTTAGAACTGAACTATGCCTTCTCAATCTGCCAATACTCTATATCCAAAGGAGTGCTTCTGCCGAATATCGTGACAATAACCTTAACAATGCCACGTTCAGGGTCGATTGAATCGACTACACCCTCAAAATTCTCAAAAGCGCCTTCCCGAATCTTAATCATATCACCCTTTTTAAACTCCACTCTGATGCTCGGCGCCTCTTCCGGCTTTTCTGCCTCTTCAAGCATTTTTGCCACTTCTGTATCCCGCATGGGGATCGGAACTCCATCTGTTCCAATAAAATCTCCCACGCCGGTTGTTCCTTTTATCATAAACCAGACCTTCTCAGGAACCCGTCCATCTTCAGTAGATTCCATTTCCATAAAAACATAGCCGGTGTACTTCGGCGGCTTACGAACCGTCTGCTTGCCGCCCCGGATACGTTTAATCCGTTC
>JASFMF010000251.1:0-4175 GCA_050117705.1 Phycisphaerales bacterium | reverse complement strand
TGAGATTTGTTTTGGCCGTTATTTTTCTGCTTGGCGCCGAGCAGTGCACTCGTAAATTAATTATAGCCGCCTTCGGTATTCTTTTTCTTTTGGCGGGTTTGTTGATAATTGTTCTCGGGCCGGAAAAGATTAGACGGATACTCGATTGGTATAATAATCAACCACTTTTAATTTTCCGAATCATTGCTGTGATTCCAATGGCTTTGGGGGCGGTCATTATCTTTTCAGTTTAGGGGGAAAATGAATCGAGGAATTTGCATACCGTCGTATCAAGGCATTGCGAAAGGAGTACCATCGTGCCGAAACACAAAGCATTAATCACAGGAGCCGCCGGCTTCATCGGTTCACACCTTTGTGAGCGTCTTCTTTCTGAAGGTTATGAGGTGTTTGGTGTTGATAATTTCGATGATTTTTATGACCCTCAAATCAAACGCAGAAATATTGAGGACTGCCTTAAAAACAAAAATTTCAAGCTTATCGAAGCTGATATTCGTGACGGTACAGCTATGAACAATGCGCTCAGTGACGGCATTGAAATGGTTGTCCATTTGGCCGCCAAGGCCGGGGTTCGGCCATCGATTGAGGAGCCTTTGCTCTATGTTGATGTCAATATAAATGGAACTATGGTTTTGCTCGAAGCCGCCAGGAAGTATCAAGTCAATAAATTCATATTCGGCTCAAGTTCCAGCATCTATGGCAATAATGAAAAAGTACCCTTCTCCGAGGACGATAACGTTGATTTTCCCATCTCGCCTTATGCGGCGACCAAAAAAGCTTGTGAGCTTGTTTGTCATACATATTCCAACCTTTACGGAATGTCTATAACCTGTCTGCGTTTTTTTACTGTTTATGGTCCGAGGCAAAGACCGGATTTAGCCATTCACAAATTTGCAAAACTCATCGAACAAGACAAACCAATCCCTGTTTTTGGTGATGGCTCTATGATGCGCGATTTTACTTATATCGATGATATTATTGCAGGGACAATTGCGGCGATGGACAAGTGTGAAGGTTATAATATTTACAATCTCGGTGAGTCTGAACCAATCACGGTAAATGACCTTATAGCAGAAATCGAAAAAGCACTCGGCAAAAAAGCGAAAAAAGAACATCTGCCTTTGCAGCCCGGTGACGTCAAACGTACCTATGCTGATATAACGAAGGCGTCGAAGGAGCTTGGTTATAATCCTTCAACATCTATCCAACTCGGCCTTGAGCGTTTTGTCAACTGGTTAAGAAATACCTGATTGGATTTTAGTTTCATTCCTGAACACTAAAGCTTTCGGTGCAGTTCTATATGCTGAAGTTCCTCTACTACCAGATTATAATTAGTAATAAAGCCCGCATGAGTATTGCCTGCCGGTTAATTTAGATTATACTGAATTCGAAATCAGAGTCTCTTTTCGTTCTGTTGCTTAGAGGGAATGTATGTTTTTAGATTTTATATGGATGCTTTTCGGATTTGTCTTAGTGATTAAAGGAGCGGACTTTCTTGTTGATGGGTCCACCTCCCTGGCGAGGAAACTATCTGTTTCCGACCTTGTAATCGGCCTTACCATTGTCGCCTTTGGGACATCACTGCCTGAGCTTTCGGTAAATATATTTGCCAGTGTAAAGGGAAGTACGGATATAGCCATCGGCAATATATTAGGGAGTAACATTGCGAACATTCTTCTTATTCTTGGTATTTCGGGGATTATCTATCCGCTTGTTGTCACAAAAGGGACGGTTTGGAAAGAGATTCCACTGAGTCTTCTTGCCGCGATTTTGGTAGGTATCCTGGTAAATGACAGATTGATTGATAATGCCGAAGACTCGATGTTGACAAGGATTGACGGGTTAGTATTGTTAAGCTTTTTTGTCATTTTTCTTTACTATTCTTTTGGCATAGCGAGACATTTCGAAGTCTCGGAAGTTCCCTTGTCCCAAAAATCGCACAGTTTAAGGAAAATCTCTCTTATGGTTGCAGCCGGGCTGGCGGCGTTGATTCTGGGCGGTAAGTTTGTAGTCGATGGTGCGGTCGGATTGGCGGTTGCACTTGGAATAAGCCAATCGACTATTGGATTAACTATTGTTGCCGTCGGCACATCTTTGCCGGAACTGGCGACATCGGCAATGGCGGCTTATAAAAAGAATCCTGAAATAGCTCTTGGTAATATCGTAGGCTCGAATATCTTTAACGTATTTTTTATTCTTGGTGTCAGCTCTCTTGTCAGGCCCTTACCATTCGGCACTGAACATAACTTAGATATCGGTGTACTGATTCTTGCGAGTGTGTTATTGTTCGTTTTTATGTTTACAGGAAAAAGGCGAAAGCTTGACAGGTGGGAGGCCGGCTTGTTTCTTGTAATGTATGCGGCGTATATATTTTTCGTGATTACCAAGTAAGGAGTGAGTTGCAGTAAAGAAGGAGATATTATGTTAAAGAATATTTTACTGTCTTTTATACCGCTTCTTGTGGCGGTAGATGCTATTGGCGTACTACCTATTTTTATATCTATAACCGATGGCCTGGAAAAAAGTGAAAGATTAAAAATCATTCTTCAGTCGATGGTTACGGCCTCGTGTCTTGCGATTGGTTTTATCCTTGTCGGGAAACTTGTTTTCAGGGCATTGGGCATTACTATAAGCGATTTTATGATAGCCGGCGGTGCTATACTTTTTTGTTTATCAATTATTGATATTATAAATCCGGTCAAACGCAGACGCATCCCGGGCAAAGAGCTTGGCGCGGTTCCTCTCGGCACGCCGCTTATAGTAGGCCCAGCCGTTCTGACAACTTCTCTGGTAATCGTATCAGAATACGGACTTTTGCCGACAATGATATCTGTTATTGCCAATATACTCGTAGCGGGGTTTGTGTTCTCGTTGTCTGCTGTATTAATAAAATTTCTCGGAGAAGCTGGCTCAAAGGCCCTGTCGAAAGTCACAAGCTTGTTACTCGCTGCGATTGCCGTTATGTTAATAAGGAGAGGTTTGGAGCAAATATAAAGTTGAAATTTGTAAAACTATACTGCGGTTAAAGCACTTTGCTGCCCACTTGAAAAACTATTAGTGTTAGAATATATGCTAAGACAGTCAGGCCGAAGAATTGAAATAGTGCCCAGCCCCAGGAGTTGGTTTCCTGTTTTGTCATAGCTATCGTAGCCACACAAGGCGCATAAATCAAACAAAACAGCATAATACAAAAGCCCGTTAAAGGTGTGTAATTCGCTTGCAATTTTCCCCTTAGACTATCCGCTTTAATCTCATCGTTGTCACCGGTAGTCTCCACTTCATCTGAGCCGACGGCATATACAATTGCCAACTGTGAGACGAATACTTCTTTTGCGGCGGTTGCGCCGATAAGTGCTGTTCCGATTTTCCAGTCGAAACCTAAAGGCTTCAATGCCGGTTCTATCACCTGCCCTAATCGGCCGATTATTGAATATTCTAATTTAGCCTGCTGGGCTTTCTCGCTACTTAGGCCAGCTAAAGATTGCTTATCCAGTTTTGGGTAGCTGCTCATTGCCCATAGTATAATCGATATGGCGAGGATTATTGTGCCGGCCTTCCTAAGATACAACCAGCCCCTTTGCCACATGTGAATGCAAACGGATTTGAACGTTGGCATTCGATACGGAGGCAATTCCATAACGAACGGTATGGTTTCACCTTTAAAGACCGTCAGCCGTAAGATTTTAATACAAATAATCGCCAGCACGATTCCTATCAGATAAATAGTCCATAGCATCGGCCCGCGCCACTCTATTGGGAAAAAGGCCGGTATTATCAGCGCATAAATTGTCAGCTTTGCGCCACAGCTCATCAGGGGTATTACCATTATTGTTGTAAGCCTGTTACGTTTGTTTTCGAGTATCCGTGCGCCAATGATGGCCGGAACGGAACATCCGAAACCAATTAGCATCGGTACAAAGCTTTTACCGTGCAGGCCGATCTTGTGCATAATCCTGTCCATGATGAAAGCGGCCCTGGCCATATAGCCTGTGTCTTCGAGAAGCGCAATTGCCATAAAGAGCAACAGGATATTCGGCAGAAACACAATCACCCCACCTACTCCTCCTATGATGCCATCGACTAAAAGAGACATGAGCCAGCTTTCACTGCCCTGCGGCCAGAAGCCGGTTACCTTTGTGCCCGCCCAGCCGAAAAACTGCTCAAGCCAGCCCATCGGA
>JASFMF010000250.1:0-4191 GCA_050117705.1 Phycisphaerales bacterium | reverse complement strand
GTTCAATTGACCATATTGGAATCCGGTGTCCCCACCAGAGTTGTCGGCTAATAGGCCAGTCGCGGAGGTTTTCAAGCCAGGTTTGATAGGTTTTGGCGTAACGTTCGGGGATAAATCGCAATCGGCCGTCAAGTAACGGCTTTAACGCCAGACCCGCCAAAGAATTTACCGGCACATCGGTTCCATCAATCAGACCTTCACCGAATTTCTCACCTAAATGTTCGATAGGTTTTTTTACAGCTATATACCACTGGTCCGACAGGTACGGCTCGATGGGTACGTGGCTGCGATAGCTGTGTCCGACTTCGTGAGCGTATTCGCGAACATCCTCAAGAAGTTTTTCCGTTCGGAACCATTCGACAATCGCTTCGCGTGCCTCGAAACGGTCCATTCCGAGTAAATTTTGCGCCTCAGGCTCATCGACATCTTCCCAGCCGTACTTATCGCTAATGGAACCATCGGGGGCCATTACGTTGATAATCTCAAGCCCGTGCCTTTGGCCAATCTCCCAGTCGTCCGGGTCGTGGGCGGGTGTAACTTTCAGAAAACCTGTAGAAAACTTTGCTTTTTCATCATCGCTATCGGCATCGGGCAAAACAACGTGCTCATCAGCAATAATGGGAATAATCCGGCCTACAATCGGAAGCCGAACTTTTTTACCAAGCAAATATTCGGCTCGCTTATCGATTGGATTCATAGCAACGGCGGTATCGCCAAGCATTGTTTCCGGCCGGGTTGTTGCGACTGTAACGTAGTCAATTCTTTGACCTGCGATATCAACAGGCTCAATAAGCGGATACTTCAAATACCAGAAATGCCCCTGTACTAATTCGTGCTCAACTTCATCGTCGGCCAATACGGTTTGCGTGGCCGGGTCCCAGTTGACCAGTCTTTTACCTCGATAAATTAGTCCATCCTTGAAAAGTCTGTAAAAAGCAGCACGAACAGCTTTAGCGCAGACTTCATCCATCGTAAAACGAGTCCGCTCCCAATCACAGGAACAGCCCATCGCCTTCAACTGGCTGATGATGCGCGCTTCATACTCATCTTTCCAGGCCTGTACGCGCCCGACGAATTCCTCCCGCTCAAAATCGGTGCGCTTTTTTCCCTCCTCCGAGAGAATCCGTTTTTCAACAACCGTTTGTGTGGCAATGCCGGCGTGATCGGTGCCGGGCATCCATAAAGTGTTGTAATTCTGCATCCGGCGAAATCGTATCAGGACATCCTGCAATGTATTATTCAATGCATGGCCAAGATGCAGTGGAGCAGTGACATTCGGAGGCGGAATTACAATCGTATAAGCCTTATCATCTTTATCCGAAGGCCCGGCGTGAAAGTAAGAATTAGAAGACCAGATTTCATTTGCCTGCTGCTCTATTGTTTTAGATTCGTAAACTTTCGAGAGTTGTTCAGCCATAACTTAACCCAACTTCGATAATCATATATAAAAAATTCCGGCGCAATACAGCAGCCGGAATATTACATTAATAGAAAAAGCCCACAATGTAAAGTGAACAATTAAGAGTAAACCAGGCATTTTTGCCTGTTTTAAAATTAGCAGCGTTTTGCTCGTACTCAAAGCCTAATCGAGGTTCATTGTCATCAGGAATTCTGCATTGGTTCTGGTTTTGACAAGCCTGCTCTTTAGTAACTCGATCGATTCGACAGGATTCAATTCACTCAGGACTCTTCGAAGCCGATACACAAGCTGGAGCTCTCTCGGGTCGAGCAGCAGCTCTTCGCGCCTGGTTCCGCTTCGGCTGATGTCTATAGCCGGCCAGGTCCTTCTGTCAACAAGACGCCTGTCAAGATGCAGCTCCATATTTCCGGTTGCTTTGAACTCTTCGAAAATAACCTCATCCATTTTTGAGCCTGTATCGATTAGCGCAGTTGCAAAGATAGTGAGTGAACCACCTTCTTCGATATTTCTTGCCGCGCCGAAAAATTTCTTGGGCATCTGCATTGCGCCGGCATCAACACCACCGGTCAGGATTCTGCCCGAATGCGGCATCTCTGTATTATAAGCACGGGCAAGACGGGTAATTGAATCCAGCAGGATTACTACGTCTTCGCCATACTCAACAAGCCGCTTTGCCTTTTCTATCACGACTTCGGCCACCTGGCAGTGACGTGAAGCCGGCTCGTCGAAAGTGGAACTTATAACCTCAACATCATCAGCGGTTTTCCGCTTCATCTCTGTCACTTCCTCAGGCCGCTCGTCAATCAGCAGCACTATCAGCCTGACATCGGGATGATTTGTGCTCATGGCGTTTGCAATTTTCTGAAGCAGAATTGTCTTGCCGGTTCGCGGCGGAGCAACTATCAGACCACGCTGACCTTTACCAACCGGCGTTACCAAATCAATTATTCGCATATTCAATTCTTCAGCAGAAGTTTCGAGGATGAAACGGTTTTCCGGATGCAATGGTGTCAAATCGCTGAAGACCACCTTTTCCGAAAGGTTGTCGGGGTCCTCAAAGTTAATTGCTTCAACTCGCAAGAGAGCAAAATATTTCTCGGAATCCTTCGGAGGCCTGATTTGACCTGACACAATGTTACCCGTCCGCAGGCCAAAACGCCGTATTTGGGACGGTGAAACATAAATGTCATCCGAGGACGACAAGTAATTATAATCAGGATTCCGTAGAAATCCGTAACCATCCGGCAGCACTTCCAGCACACCTTCGCCATACATCAATCCGTTCTGGCGAATACGCTCTTTGAGAATCCTGAAAATCAAATCCTGTTTTTTAAGAGCACTGTATTCTGTAATATCATCATTTTTAGCAATATCGTGCAACTCTGCAACGGTCAGTTTCTGCAAATCCGTTAAATATAAGTTGCCTTTCTTAATCCGCTCATATTTAGCATGCGTGGATTCTTCCTCAGCCTCTTTGGCTTTCCTAGCTTCGTCCTCGGCATCGACCTTAGCTGAAGTTTCTGCTGAATTATCTCCTGTTTGTTCCTGTTGTTCGGCGGCATCCTGCTCCTCAACAGCCTTCTTCTTTGTACTTTTGCGTTTTTTTGTTGTGCCCTTTACAGCCTTAGCCATCATTACTCCTTTTCCACTTGTAAAACACTGTTGTCGACTCTGTAAAATTTTTTCCTGCAAAAGCAAGCAGCAGGGATACGATTCCACAGAATTACTTTTCCCGTAGGAATTAAATAGGATTTGAACTTTGAATAGTAGAAATATAACCTATATATTAAAAACGGGCAAAACTAATATGAGTTTTCTGCAACAAACCCCACTTACCCATTATACACAACACAAGAGAAAATATCTTTAACTTGCCTGGTTAATACCGAGAAGTCAGAATTGTTGTCTATGGTATTATCGGCGACGCGCGCCTTGTTGTCCAGAGAAATCTGAAAATTTTCTCTAATTTTAACCTGATTTTCATCAAAATCCAATTTTTTCGCTCTTTTAAGCCTTAATTTTTTTTCACAATTAATAAAAATTAGCTTGTCACATCGCTTGTCCCAGCCAACTTCCACTAACAATGGCATATCCAACACGATTGCCTTGACTTGATTTTGGTGTCCATATTCTTCTATCAGTTTCTCAGCTTTTTGTAAAACGAGAGGATGAATTATATCGTTCAGCAACGATAGCTTTTCAGCATCAGTGAAAACGACTTCCGCCAGTTTCTTATGGTCAATCTCACCTGCAGAATTTAAAACACCCAGCCCAAAAAGACCTATTATTTTTTCTTTAACAGCCGGTTCTCTGAGCAATTCATGGGCAAGCTTGTCAGCATTAATAACCTTACAGCCCAATTTTGCAAACTCAGCGGCAACAGTGCTTTTGCCTGAGGCGATACCACCTAAAATGCCTATTACCGGTTTGTCCACGATATTACCCACAACCGGGTAATCTAACCACTTTATCGTGAGTAGTCAAGCAATAAGACCATAAGAAAAAGTGAAATGGAATATGAGATATGCTTCATAAAATGCAAAATGTTAAGCTCATCCGAAGCTTTTATGTTATCCGGACGCTGTACGCTGACCTACATCGGCAGACTGAAGTCCACTCAACAGATAATTTTTCACAACTACATCCCAGCTCATATTTTTTGCAAGCTCGTAGCCGGTCTGAACCATATTTTCAATCTCGGTCTGGTTTTTGGGCAGACGCGAGCATATTTGCATTGCAACCCGCTCGCTTTCTTTCGCTTCCATCCGCTC
>JASFMF010000249.1:0-4205 GCA_050117705.1 Phycisphaerales bacterium | reverse complement strand
TCCCGGAACGAATCAGGTCATAAACAACACTCGCCGAGCCGTCGGACGTAATCTTTTTCAGCCCGTCCCAAATCACCGGATGATAACTGACAATCAAATCCGTTTTCAGTCTTTTCGCTTCGGCCACAACGTCGCCGGTAATATCGATAGTCAGCAAAATGTTTTTTGCATTTCTCCCCGGCTCACCTATTAACAATCCCACGTTGTCCCAGCCCTGCGCCAGCTTAAGCGGGACTATCTTTTCGACTTGCTCTGCAACATCTTTTATCTTCATTTGCTCTTCCTGCACTGCTCTTGAACTAATTCATTGTAACCCGTCTGTAACGCTTCAGTCATCGCACCGACACCGCCGTCACCGACGGTATGCTTTTCAATCGCGGTCACCGGCATAATCTGCATAATTACATTGGTCAGAAAAACCTCCTCGGCAGCCAGAACGTCATCTATACAAAGGTCCTTTTCAATCAACTTCATCGATTTATTTAAAGCAATCCGGCAAACGGTTTTTCTTGCTACGCCTGCGAGGACGGGCGTATTAACCGGGGGTGTATAGAGGATTGAGTCTTTAATCAGAAACACATTGCTCACACATCCTTCAGCCAGTCGATTGTCCGTAGTGAACCACAATGCCTCAGCCGCCTTTTTTTGATGCGCACTATTGAGTGCAAGAATACGCGAGAAATAGCTTGTCGTCTTATTCCCGAAAGTAGGCTCACTTGTATTTTGTCTGTACGGACAAAGCACAACCATAACACCTTTTTTGTAATATTCAGGCGGATAAGGCCGGAGTTTCGTTGCAGTGATAAGAACCGTAGCTTTACGCTGTTGTTCGGATTCAGCCATCGGGCCGCTTGTTAACGTCAATCGTATCCGGGCATCGGTCAATTCATTAGCTTTCAGAACCTTATAGACAGCGTCCCTGAGAAACTTTCTGTCGAAAGAAAACTTAATAGACAAACTTTTCGCACTGAAAAACAGCCTGTCCAGATGGTCTTTCAGCGCAAAGACCACGCCGTTATAGCTTCGCATCGTCTCGAACAGCCCGGCCCCATACAAAAAGCCGCTATCGGTGACCGATATGCGGGCTTTGTCTATAGCAACCAGCTTGTCGTTAAGAAAAACTTTTTCCATTATATAGCGCCCGGCGTCTAACTTCTCGTTTCTTTGATTTCGTACTCAACTTCTCAATGTCAACTATCTGCTGCTTACTCTTTTGTGTCGCCTTCATTCCGGCCAAAAGCGCTCTTGCTTTCGTAATAGTTTCCTGCCATTCAGCCTCCGGGTCGGAATCGGCGACTATTCCACCGCCGGTTTGGGCGAATGCCTTTCGGCCCTTGATAATAATCGTTCGTATTGCAATGTTCAAGCACACGCTGCCATCTATACCGATAAAGCCTATGCTTCCCGTGTAAACACCCCGGCTTGTAGGCTCGGTCTCGTCGATAATTTCCATCGAACGGATTTTCGGAGCGCCGGTGATAGAGCCACCGGGGAACATCGCTTTTAAAACATCACAAAATGTAATATCTTTCCGAAGCCTCCCTACCACAGTCGCTACAGCGTGAAAAACCGTCGGATAGCTTTCAATCGTTCTGGGCTGGACCACTTTCCTTGTGCCCGGCTCACAAATTTTAGCGATATCATTGCGCTCAAGGTCAACTATCATATTCAGCTCGGCCTGCTCCTTTTCGCTGGCAACTAGCTCATCAAAATTCCTATTATTAATTCGTTCAGCGTGCAGTTTCTTCAGCCCTGTTTCATCGATGCGTCTTCGGGTACCTTTTATTGGCTTGGTACTAATTATGCCATCGGAAATTGTAATAAACATCTCAGGAGAAGTGCTGACTATATGATAATCACCGCCGTCGATGTATGCCGAGTAGCCGCTTGGATTGTAATGGTTCTGCCAGTGAAAAAGCCGCACCGGCGGGGCATCATATGGACACTCGAATCGCTGCGAGAAGTTAATCTGATAGACTTCGCCATCGTAGATATAACGCTTTATCTTTTCAACCGTCCGAAGGTAGTAGTCTTTGTCCATATTGCAGCGAATTTGCGAAAAATCTATTTCCTCAAGGTCAACCTGTTTAGGGCCTAGCACATGAATGTCTTTGGATTCCGCCAGCAACTTTTCCAAAGCGGCAAGCTTCTCCTTGGGCTTAACAGAATCGCTCGGTAACTGCAGGGCGATTAGCCAGAAAATTCCCTCATTATGGTCATAAGCGATAAGCTTATCGTAAAAGCAAAGCCGAATAAGAGGCATCCGAATATCGTCTATCGTAGTTTCGGGGAGCTTTTCAATATATCTTCCAAGCTCGTAGCTGAAATAACCAATCCATCCACCACAGAACATTCCCTTCGGCAATTCGGTCTTTGCTTCGTGCTGAAGTTTATATTTTGTCAGTATTTTATGCAGTTTTTGAAACGGCTCTTTTTGCCCCGCCCGAAATTCGAATATTTCTTTCGGCTCTGCAGCCCAATAGCTGAATCTACCGGCTTGGGCCCTGGCTGCGTTGCCGCCGAGGATTGATGGCGATTCCAGCCGGGTAAACGCTTCGCTTAATCCAGGCAAATTCATGGAGGCCGGAACCTTCCTGCAATGCAATCGGCAAAGAATATATCTATCGTTCGCGGCAACCGTCTTTGTCATTACAACCTCAGCGCTCGGTCACAGTTCACTTCTGACCGCATCCAAATGTTTCTTAGCATCCGGGACCATCTTGAAGAATCCTTCGAGCTTCTCACAAGCATAATCGTCGCAGTAAGCGCAGTTCACGATGCCCTTCTGTTTTCCACATTTTCTGATTTCGCAGACCTGACAATGACCGATGTGGCAATCGCTGTCCGAAATACAGCCGTCACAGTTAATATCCGAAGGTTTCATCTCGATATCGTACTGCTGCGACCAAAGCTGTGCCACTTCCGCCCTTTTCGCGTCGTCATCATTTTGCGTGGCGATGAACGCACCACAATCGCTGCAAATCAAACCACAAAAAGCTGTCACCTGGCTCATTTTTTCTCCTTGGTTTTAATTGTGTATAGCCACCACCTTGTTTTGTTTTGGCTTTTGGACCTCGCCTGCCGCTCGAAGTACAGCGTCATCTCCAGCCCACAGGCAGTTCTGAACCTATACCAGTGCTTACGTAAATATTGCTCACCACCACCGCTTTTACACGGCCCTGATTCTTTCCAAACCTCGATAGCGTCCCCCACAATGTATTCGGTTCCTCTCCATACGAATCGCCCGGGCAATCCCGGTTCGGCCCTCGTCATTCCGGCCGTATCAAACGTGCCCTCGACCGGCTTGATCGGCTCGCTGATAAATTCCTCGCTCATCGGCTCACCGTCCCCCTTTGAATTCTTCCATAATCCGCACGCTCGAAGAAGTACCAATTCTTTCAGCCCCGGCTTCCAGCATTTCAAGTGCCTGCTTTGCAGTTTTTATCCCGCCGGCCGCTTTTATTTTACAGTTCGGGGCTGCTTCTTTCATCAGTTTTATATCCTCTACAGTCGCACCGCCAGCCGGATTCATTCCTGTGCTGGTTTTTATAAAATCTACACCCAACCTGTCCAGAATATCGCAGGCAAATTTCTTCTGTTCATCATTAAGGGCCACCGATTCTATTATCACTTTCAGCACAACCGCCGGCCTCATTGAGTGACAAACCTTCAGCACAGCCTGCACCTGATTTTGTAAATATCTCGAATCGCCTTCTATTATCGCCGCCAAATCAGCAACCATATCAACTTCATCCGCGCCTGCAAAAATAGCTCTCTTAGCCTGAGCGACTTTGATTTTTGTCAAATCGGCACCAAGCGGCAGACTAACTACACCATCAACCTTTACACCAGTACCATGTAACCGCTCAGCAACTAACGAAAGCCATCGGGCATTAACACATACTGTGTGAAAACCATAGTCTATAGCCTCCTGGCATATCCGTTCGATTTGCTCTTGTGTCGCCGTTGCAGCGAGCATAGTATGGTCGATACAGCCTGCTAATTGTTTCTCATCAACTATCGTCACTTATTACACAACCCTACAAATCACGAACATGCGGTCTTAGATTGCTTGTTGAACAACTGCTCTGCCGGGCAGCCGGTAAGCTCTTTTTGTTTGCAGTACTTGCAGGCCAGCGAACCTCTTATCAGGGCAGTTCCAACCATAGAAAGAATCACAAATATTACCATTAATGCCGATACCA
>JASFMF010000248.1:0-4206 GCA_050117705.1 Phycisphaerales bacterium | reverse complement strand
ACTTGAATTTTTCGAAACCGCACAACTGCCAAAAGATCCCAATACGTACGATTTGGATAACAAAGAACTGATTGTCAAAGATGATGAACTTTTAACCCTGACTGCATCCAAGGCTTTTGAATACGGTATAGCCCGAACAACCGTTAATGATTTGTCAGGCGTTCTTGAATTCCTGGCCGAGCGAGATGGCGTAATTTTCGAGGGTGAGACGATTATGCTCGTCACCAACTGGTCGGAAGAAATGGTTCGATGGTTAAACTCGCCGGCAGTAATGGCTATACTTATCATGCTTGCTCTATTGGGAGTTTACGTTGAATTTAACACGCCGGGTCTTGGACTGCCGGGGCTTGCAGCAGTTATTTGCTTTACAATTATAATCGGGAGTAAATACCTTGTCGGATTGGCTAACTGGGTGGAAGTAGCGTTATTTATTTTGGGAATACTTCTGCTTTTAGTCGAATTTCTAATTCTGCCTGGTTTCGGGATTGCGGGTTTCTCAGGGATCATATGCATAATGGTCGGCTTATTTGGCATGCTTATTAAAAATCCGCCGGACAAGCTGCCCTGGCCCCAAGATGCAATTGCATGGAGTGATTTCACCTGGGGAGTTGTGGGATTATCATTGGGATTTGTAGGATTTATTGTGCTGGCGTGGTTAATGTCTAAATATCTGCCGAGAATTAAATTCCTTAGCGGGCTGATACTTATACCAGCTATCCCAAAGCAGGGCGGTGGAATACCTGTGAGTATGACCACTGCACCTGAAAGTGAAACCTTAAACGTAAACGTTGGCGATACCGGCGTGGTGGTTTCGACACTAAGGCCTACGGGAAAAGCAAAGTTAGGTGACGCAATAGCAGATGTTGTGGCCGAGGCCGAGTTCCTTGACAAAGGAACTAAAGTACAGATAATCGAAATTCACGGGAATAGAGTAGTTGTCAAAAAAGTTGAAGATTAAGCTTAACGCAAAAGCATTTGTAACAATAGATTGAAATTGAGATTGCCGCGCCCGCTACAAGCGGGCTCGCAATGACCTTAAAAGGATAAACTTATGGATTGGTGGTTATTTTTTGCTGTTTTTCTTTATCTTGCCTGTGCGATTTTGATAATAGCCGAAGTATTTGTGCCAAGCGGAGGGTTGATAAGTATATGCGCACTGGCATGCTTAATCGGCGGGGCAGTGATATTCTTCCAGCACAGCACGACGGCAGGGTGGATAGGCATATTAATCGCAGCCATAATGATACCCGTGGTGTTAATCTTTGCTTACAAGATATTCCCAAAAACCAGATTCGGCAAAAGCATTACGCTTACTCCACCGGAAAGACAGCAGGGCGATGCCATACCTGATACGTCACAATTAAAAAGTCTGCTCGGTGAAGTCGGCCTCGTGCTTACGCCGCTGCGGCCGGTAGGAATGTGTGATTTTTCTGGACAGAGAGTCGAATGCGTTGCTGAAAGCGGATATGTTGATAAAGGTCAAAAGGTCAAGGTTATAGACGTTGAGAGCACGCAGTTGACCGTCCGTATCGTCGAAGAAAGTTAATGAAAGGACAAATACTATGCTTAACTTAACAAACTTAACTTTAGCAGCACAAAATCCTGTACAAGTTGTCGGGATGGCACTTTTGGTTATAGTTATCCTCGTAGCAGTCGTATTCTTTCTGCTGTTCTTAAAATTCTTCCGACTGTGGCTACAGGCGAAACTGTCACGTGCCGACGTTAAATTCTCCGAGCTTATCGGGATGTGGCTGAGAAAGGTCGATATAAGAACAATAGTCCTGAGTAAAATAACCGCAATTCAGGCGGGGCTGATGCTAACAACAAGAGACCTGGAAAGCCACTTTTTAGCCGGCGGCAGGGTGCCAAACGTTGTGCGCGCCCTGATTGCAGCTAACAGGGCAAATATCGATTTGTCTTTGCAGACAGCAACGGCAATCGATTTGGCCGGTCGTGACATTCTCGAAGCGGTCCAGACAAGCGTCAATCCCAAGGTGATTGATTGCCCGGACCCACAGAAAAGCAGAGGCACTATAGATGCAGTTGCTCAGGATGGGATTCAGTTGAAAGCAAAGGCACGAGTTACTGTCCGAGCTAATATCGAAAGACTGATAGGTGGTGCCACTCAAGAGACAATTATCGCTCGTGTAGGAGAAGGAATCGTTACTACGATTGGCAGCGCGATAACATATAAGAGTGTTCTGGAAAATCCGGATGATATTTCAAAATCAGTTCTTGCCAAAGGACTCGACGCCGGAACGGCTTATGAGATACTCTCTATTGATATAGCCGACGTCGATGTAGGTGAAAACGTAGGCGCCCAGCTACAAGCGGCCCAGGCTGAGGCGGATATGCGAAGAGCAAAAGCTGAGGCGGAAAAACGCCGGGCAATGGCAGTTGCACGTGAGCAGGAAATGCGGGCACTTGTAGTGGAAAATGAGTCAAAGATACCATTAGCGATGGCTGAGGCCTTCCAGAAAGGCAATCTCGGCGTTATGGATTATTACAGGATGAAAAACATTATGGCCGATACGTCGATGCGTGATTCCATTGCAAAGCCCAAAAAGAAAGAATAATCTCGATGCTCGATAGTTGATACACTAAATTATCTGAGTCTAAAATAAAATATGAATAATATGCTCGCACAAATTATTTTAGGCGCTCGCGGCGACGGCATAGAAGGCTGGATGGACATACTGATCCTTGTGTTTTTTGCAGTTGTTTATGGACTCGGCGCCATTCTCAAATCCAGGAAGAAAAAGGAAAAGGAAGACGCCAGAAAGCTATCTCCTCAGAAGCCGGCACAAAAACCTGCGAAAAAAGGCCTGATAGAGCAAATTGTAAGCGAGATTCAAAATGCAGTTCAGGAGGCGCAACAAGGTCAAAAGCAAAAACCTGCTGTTAAAGCTGCATCTCAAACTCAGGTAGCTGCACGTAAATACGCCGCCCAAACCAAACAGGCAACTCAAACTAAACCTGCACAACCGTCAAAGCCTAAATCATCTTTTGCTGCTCCACAAGTTCAACCTACCTTTATTGTGGACAAAATTCCTGAGTCAAAATATCTTTCCGAAGTTCTAATGGATTATGCTGACCCCGATGAGTTGAGAAGGGCAATTCTACATTATGAAATCTTAGGCAGGCCGTTAGCGCTGCGTGACCCACCCGGTCAGCTTATCGGACTATAATTATGGAAGAAGAATGCAGAAAATGTAAGTCATTCGAGCCGACCATCTATCCTTCACGCTGCGGTGATCCCAACAAAGAAACTATAATGGACGGCGTCTGCCAAAAAGACCAACAACGACACGATTCCGACGATTGCTGCGATAGTTTCGAAGCACAAAATTAAGAACTACAACACTAAGTTAATTTATCGCAGTAAAATCAGCACTACAAACATTCAAAAGAATCAAAATGTTTTGTTCTACTTTTCGCTTTTCGATACTAATTTTAGTATTATCAACAATGCAACCAGAACAATGAGCGTATCCATTTTTTCCTTTCTTTTTAACTTTGGACAACCTTCCAAAATGCAACCAGAACAATGAGAATATCCATTTTTTCCTTTCTTTTTAACTTTGGCCACCCTCCTCAAAAAAGTAGAACATTTGGACGCGCAATAATTCAGATTAGTTTTGTTGTTGTAGTTAATCCCCCTCGCCTTTGAATTGTTGAAACGACTATACTTCTTTTGTCTTTTTTGTCAACACTTTTTTTATAAATAATGAAAAAAACTTGACAGCTAAACGGCAGCAATTACGATACCAAGTGCGGGATCGGGGGATAAGGCTCTGCTACGGGAAGCAACCTGAGCACCGGCCCCGTGGCATTAGGCAAATTCATGTAAATTGAAAGGAGTCTAATATGGCGAGCTTAATATTGCAGTTCCTTAATACTATATCTGTTCTCTTTATTATCGGGTTAATCATTTATTTCCGGAAACCATTGTCATCTCTTTTGAATGCTCTTGCTAATATTGAACAACTAAAATGGGGCAAGCGAGGAGTGTTAAAAATACGAAAAGATAATATAGAGAAAATAGTTAAAGCTATCTCTCCAAAGAAATCAGAAAGCGTTCCTATGTCGGCAGATGTTTCTGCCTCTTCTCATTTATCTGGCTCTTTATCTTCATCGTCATCATCTTCTTCATCATCATCGTCTTCTTCCTCCTCTTCATCAGAAAGCGCCGATATTTCTGAGGAC
>JASFMF010000247.1:0-4207 GCA_050117705.1 Phycisphaerales bacterium | reverse complement strand
TTTATTGGGCATGGGACTTTAATGTTCACCTTCGATGGCAAAGTTATTCACGTTGACCCTGTGAGCAGGGAAGCCGACTATACTAAAATGCCCAAGGCAGATTTAATTCTTGTTACGCACGAGCATGGTGACCACCTCGATGAGAATGCTATAGAGACCATTCGAAAAGAAAGTACGCGTATTGTCTTGACCGAATCCTGTGCATCGAGAGTTTCCGGTGGTCTTGTAATGCAAAATGGGGATGTGCAGACCGTTCAGGGAATAAAAATCGAGGCCGTACCCGCATACAATATTGTGCACATGCGTTCCGCTGGAAATCCTTTCCATCCCCAAGGACGTGGTAATGGCTATGTGATGACATTTGGTGATAAGAGAGTATATGTAGCGGGTGACACTGAAAACACTCCGGAAATGAAACAGCTCAGGAATATCGATATTGCTTTCTTACCCATGAATCTGCCCTACACAATGACGCCGGAAATGGTGGCGGATGCGGCGAAGGCATTTAAGCCCAGGATTCTTTATCCCTATCATTTCGGGCGAACAGATACGAAAAAGCTTGTTAAGCTGTTGAGGGATTCGAAGGATATTGAAGTTCGCATCCGCGATATGAAGTAAAACAATACAAGTCTCTTAACTTGCGGCTTGGCTTTAACGGATAGAAGCTTTATAAAAATGCCAAAAACAAAAATCATCGCTACATTAGGACCTGCCAGCGGCGGCTATACCATCCTGCGGAAAATGTTCACCGCCGGCCTGGATGTTGTCAGATTGAATTTTTCGCACGGTAGTTATGAACGACATCTTGAATATATTAACCTTGTCCGCCGGATAAACAAAAAATACAGGCGACACATCCGTATAATGCAGGATTTGGAAGGTTTCCGAATAAGGGTCGGAGGTTTCAAAGGCCCCAAAGCAAGGCTGCTGAAAAATCGTATGGTTGTATGGCTGACTAATGACGAGCAGGCATCCGGAGCAAGAACAATACCGTTTGATTATAAAGGTGATTTAAAAAGGATACGGCCGGGACAAATAATATATATTGATGATGGAAATATAAGTCTTCGGGTTAAGAGCATATCTACTAAGAGCATAAAAGCTGTGGTTACCGAGGGCGGTATCCTTAAAGAAAGAAAAGGCATAAATATCCCCGATGCCGACCTTGAATTCGAGGGTATAACCGATAAGGACAAAAAAGACATCGAATTTGGCGTAAAACACAAAGTCGATTATATTGCTTTATCGTTTGTGCGCGATGAAAAAGATGTTCGCGAGGCTGCTGAACTGATTAAGCCGGGCCTGCCCAGATGCAAGGTCGTGGCTAAAATTGAAAACAAACAGGCGATAGAAAACATAGATGCCATAATTAATGCCGCCGATGGAATAATGATAGCGCGTGGTGATATGGGTGTTGCTATACCTGTATATGAGGTCCCTATAGTCCAGAAACGCATAATAAAAAAATGTAACGCCGCAGGAAAATTCGTAATCACCGCCACACAGATGCTCGAACATATGACCGAGCACAGCAGGCCGACACGTGCCGAGGTCGCTGACGTTGCCAATGCTATCCTGGATGGTACCGACTTTGTTATGCTCTCGGCTGAGACCGCTGTAGGCCTATACCCTTATCAGTCTGTCCTGATGATGAACGAAATCATCAAGTTCACGGAAAAATCTGTGGATGTATGATTGCGTTATAAGCTGGCCAAAAAATATTGGAGCTCTGTACGCAGAAATGATGGCTCTGCCGTCAGGCCATAGAAAGGATTTATTCTCGCCGGTTTTAGTTGTTGAGTAGTCTTATAAAGTCCCCGGCTTTCAGTTCATCCAGACTATCCACGACAATATCTGCTTCCCCTAAATCTTCCCGTTTTCGTGTAGTTGTGACCGCCACCACTTTCATCATCGCGGCCTTACCCGCTTCAACTCCCTGAATCGCATCCTCAACAACAACACATTGGCCGGGCGAAAGAAATAATTTCTCGGCGGCCTTAAGAAATGTATCCGGGGCGGGCTTACCTTTCTCTACGTCTTTATCCGTAATGCAGGCGTTGAATTGGTTCTGTAAGCTCAAACGCTCTAAAACAAGTTCCAGATTAACTCTTGGTGCGGATGATCCGATTGCTAATAGAAATCCGTTTTCTTTCAAATCATTAAGAAGTTTTTGTACTCCGGGTAGCAATGCCAGCTTGTCAGAGATAATTTCGCGATAGCGATTTTCTTTCCACTCGGATAGTCTATCGATTTTTTCGCCGGACACGTCTTGTCCGATCAGCATGGGAATTATTTGATAGTTTTGCATGCCGAAGGTACTGTAAAAGAACTCGTCCGACATATCAAAATCTTCCTTTTCGGCCAAATCCCACCAAGCTTGTTTGTGTGCCCAGCCTGTATCGACCAACACCCCGTCCAAATCAAAGATGACTCCCATCTTGCTGTTGCCTGATGTCATATATTACACAGCCCTTTCTTCATGGAATAAAAGGCTAAATATTATAAAACACATCAGGATTAATCAAGCAATATGATGTGTTTGTATCCTTTTCGTACCCTGCGAGCGTGTTATCGCAATGTAGCCGATTAATTTATTCGAAAGATAGTTTGGATTCACTTATATTACTGTTAAGTAGTTTAATAGCTTCAGCCGATGTGAAGTTACCTTGAGTATTAAGTGAGGTTTCATCATCTTCCGCAAGCTTGTTACTTATGTTGCTTGACATCTTTGTGGCCATATCTAATGTAAAGTCCTCTAATCCGACTCCCATAGCGCTTTCTAATTCAGATTCGATGGTTTTCGTAGCATCTTCTATTCGTATACGCTGTTTATTGAGATGTTCGTTGTATTCGTTGACTTCTGTTATTGCTTTAGCAATATCGGACAACGCTGTTTTGGTGTCGGTCGAAATATCCAGTTCATCGGCGTTAAAGTTCAAATCCTTTGCAAAAACATCTGCCTTTGAACCGTCCCCTACAGGAATTGATATACTCTCGCCGGCGGTGGTGAATATCTTGTTATTCTCAATTTTGATGCCTTTTGCAGCGTCGTTTATCTCTTTTGCAAGGTTCTTAAATTCCTTTTGCATATCTTCTTTTTCCACTTGCGAATAATCCGGGTTGCTGGCTTTTGTAGCCAATTCCTTCATTTTTGACAGGTTTCCGGCAATAGCATTGGTTGCATTGCTGAGTTTCTGGACTATAGAAACGGCGGTGCTCGCTTCTTTGGCGCTCTGGCGAACATCTGCGGTTTTACCGTTCAGCATATCTCGGATTACTGCTACGGTCTCGTTATGATCTAAATTCTTTCTTGGTGTACCGCTGTAAGTGCCTTTAACAACATACGCGCCGAAGCTGGAGTCCAGAACGTTTTTAATATCGTACTCGGACATCTTATGTTACCCCCAAAGAATTGTGTTACTACCCCCTAATAGATGTGACAAATAAAGTATAATAAAAAGAAGAGGATAAGCCAAATATTTCCATCAAGTATTAACAAGCTGGCTTTTCGATATTGCCGAATGTACTTTTTTCGGACACATACTTAACCAAAGCCCGAGTAATATAGGTCGCAGGAGCGCGAATCCGGTATCCGCCATTTGGCGTCCTGTGGAGAGCATCCAATCTTTAATTTACTAACCTAAACTGTAATAAATTTGATATATCTGCCGATAATATCTATATTATCCACTTGAAAGCTGGATATAGAGCTATGAGCGGAAATAATGTGAGAATCTTACTAATCTAAAAAACAGGGAGATATTTATTATGGAAACTCAATCGAAAACTCAGGATTCCAAAGACCCTTCTGCGGAAGACAAAAATTCACTTGAAATCTATAAGCATTTACGGGAATTTGAACGCGACTTTAGCAATATGCAGGATGGCATTAGAAAACTCGCTTCCGGCTGGCTCCTGGCCACCTTAGGTGCCATTGCATACAGCTATAGGCACTCTCCGGAGAGCTATTCGTTTCCTATTCCTCCTGGCCTGCTCGCTTCAATCTGTGCCTTCCTCGGAACAATAGGTATTTTGGTATTGTGGATTATAGACCAGTGTGTCTATCAAAATCTTCTCAGGGCTGCTTATCTTGAAGGATGCAGATTCGAGAGCTGTCATCCCGGCTTGCCGCAGGTCAGACGAACAATGTGGTATATTTCGAAACACCTTAATATCGGCAGATTCCTGGCAAAAAACTTCGGAATGG
>JASFMF010000246.1:0-4258 GCA_050117705.1 Phycisphaerales bacterium | reverse complement strand
GTCGTTAAAGCCCAGATATTTCTTATAATAATCGTTTTTTGTTATTTGGGTACCATAGTGGGCCAGCACCTGGTTAATGGCGCGAAAATGTAATATTTCCGAATCTGTTATAACACCATCGAAGTCAAATATAACCGCTCTAAGCATAGTTTATATTTCTTATCTCACTCAGCGGGAACTGGTCCAACCATAGCTTCGTATTCATTGAATGTTGATTTGTCACCCGTGCGAATCAGTTCCGCCAGTGCCGCAATCTTCGGCGCATTTTTAGTTATATACCTTCGTGCGACCATCGCCTTACGTTCTTTGATGGAAATTGTTTGTCCGTTTCCGGCCTGGCTATTTTCAGCTATAGGAACCTGCATATCTACTTTGGTACTGGCCTGTCCGCAGAACAAATAGCCGTTAATCAAATCAATTGCAATGTCGACCAGCGCCCTGCCGTATAAGTCCATATACTCGTTGCCCTGTTCTTTAATAAAGGCGACCGACTCTTTCATTTTTTTAGCCCCCTCGGCCAATATTTCGAGCAAGTCCTTTACCTTTTCGTCGTAATCCAGTGATGCAAGTTCGGTGATAAATTTCTCTGTCGTCCCGCTGCATACACCGCGCACCGCCGCCACGACCTGCAACTGGCTTGTTCCTTCGTAAATAGTCGTTATTCTTGCATCGCGTGCATATCTTTCGCACGGATAATCCCGCATATACCCGCTTCCTCCGAGCACCTGGATTGAATCATAAGCGACTTTATTACAAACCTCCGAACAATAATACTTGCTCATCGGCGTAAGCATTGACGCGAATCTTTTATATTTTCTCGTATCGGTTTTAAGTTGTTTGGCCTGTGCCTTATCTTCCGGCGGATTCGTCCCGAGCCGCCTTTCCGACCCGATATGCAAATCAACTACCCGTGATGTCTCATATAAAAGCGCCCGCGATGCCTCGATGGCAATCTTCATATCAATCAGCATATCGCGAACTGCCGGCAGTTTCTCGATAGTCACTCCGAACTGCCTTCTCGTGGCCGCGTAATCGCGTGCCACACGAAAAGCCGCTTCGGCAATGCCTAATGATTGCCCTGCAATACCGATTCGCGCGCCGTTCATCAGGCTCATCACATATGTAATTAGCCCCCGCTGGCGTTCACCGATTAGCTTGGCCGGAGCATCGTTAAAAAATAGCTCGCACGTCGGGCTGCCGTGTATACCTAATTTATCTTCCAGCCTCCGTACCTTCACCCACGGCCCGCGCTCCACAAGATAAAGACTCAGCCCTCTGCCGTCTGAAATATCATGCTCGCTTCTCGCAAGCACTAACAGAATCTCACCACATCCGTTTGTTATAAATCGTTTGACTCCTTTTATAAACCAGTTACCCTCGGCATCCTGATATACTCTTGCCGGCTGTTCCTTTTCCGAATCGTGCCCCGATACTTTAATTGCCTGTAAGTCCGACCCTGCATCCGGCTCAGTCAGAACCATCGCGCCAGTAACCTTACCCGCCGCAAAATCCGGTAAGTACTGCTGTTTGATTTCTTCCGATGCAAAAGCGTTTATCGTCTCGGCGATTCCCTGCAGCCCGAATATATTCATAAGCGCGGCATCCGCCCTTGAAACGATTTCTATCGCCATCGAATAGACGGTATTCGGAAAATTCAGCCCCCCGAACCGATGCGGCAGAGTAAATCCCATAACATCCGCCTGCCCGAGCTTTTCAAGCGCCTCTTTTATTCCCTCTGCACGGGTCACCGAGCCGTCTTCGTTAAGTGCATTACCTTGCCTATCGACATCTTCCGCCCTTGGCGATATGAATTCCCCGCTTAACTCGCCCAGCGAGTCCAGCACCATATCGTAATTTCGTATGGCCTCGTCGGCATTTGCCGGTGCGCACTCGAATTCACCTGCGAACCTGAACCCTTCCTCACAAAGCTCCGCCGAAGTCCCTAAGTCCACATGTTTGAACAAAAACTGTATATCATTATTATCACGATAAAAATTTGCCATTACCGAATTCCTTTTTTGCCACAAGGACACGAACAACTAATTTTTTATAGCTTAATCTTTTATACTCTTTTCTTTTATGCTTTTTATCATCGTCGGCACAACTTCGTTGAGGTCGCCGACTATCTTATAATGCGCAACATTAAATATTGGCGCATCAGGGTCGTTATTGACGGCGACAATTTTCTGGCTCTGCGACATCCCCGCCTGATGCTGAATTTGCCCGCTGATTCCGACGGCTATATACAGACTCGGTCGGACCGTCGTCCCCGTCTGCCCAACCTGATGGTCGTGGTCTATAAAGCCTAAATCGACCGCCGCTCTTGTCGCTGCCGGTGCTGCCCCAAGACAGTTCGCCAAATCCCATATCAGTTTGAAATTATCTTTACTGCCCACACCAGCTCCACCTGCAACGATTATCCTCGCCGCTTTCAGGTCGACTTTCTTCGGCCGCTTATGCTCGTCGAGAATCTCTAAAGGCAAATCCTGCTGAGATAATTCCACTTTCTCTTCGACGATTTCACCCTTGCGTTTCGCATCCGGCTCCGCCTCCGGCATCACACCCTCGCGGACCGTAGCCATCTGAGGCCACCGGTCAAGATTGATAATCGTCGCGATAATATTTCCGCCGAAAGCCGGCCGTATTTGAAACAGCAGGTTCTTATGCAGCTTCTTATCTTTTGCCGTCTCATGGTCGCCGATTTGCAAATCAGTACAGTCAGCCGTAAGCCCTGCCTTTACAGAACTGGCAATCCTCGGCGCCAAATCCCTGCCCGCTATCGTCGCCCCATAAAGCACAATCTGCGGCTTATGCTTATGAATCAAATCATACATCACTTTCGCATAGCTGTTCGTCTGGTAATCACCCAACAACGCATGCTCGGCCAGATACACCTTATCCGCGCCGTAATGTATCAACTGTTCCGCAAGCCCTTTAACATTATCACCTAAAACCGCCACAGCTAATTTCACACTCAATGTGTCGGCCAAATGCCGCGCCTTACTCATAAGCTCTACCGGCGTATCTTCCAGCTTCCCGCCATGCTGTTCGGCAAAAACCCAAACCTCACCTTCTCTGTTTACATCTATCATAATAACTCAAAGCTCAATTTATCCCCAAGGGAAACTTAAAATTCAATACTATTTCACGCTATAACCTTGTCACTGATCAACTCATGTATCATATCCGCTATCGCCGTTTTATTCGGCTCGATATTCTTACTCTCCTTCGCGGCCAGCACCACACTCTGTATCCGGTGCACCTTTGTCGGCGACCCGCTCTGCCCGCACCAGCCTAGGTCCGCTTCGAGCAAATCCAAATCCCATTGCTTAATAAGCAGCCCCTTCTTCTCCAATTCACCGCACTTATGCTCAACCAATTCTTTAATGTCACCCTCGCTGGCATCCGGATTTTCAGCTTTGATTTTCTGCTCGACCTCGATTGGCGTAAGCGCCTTTTTATATTTCATCAACTTTCTTGCCGCCGAAACTCTCGGCGAATTCGCGTCGCCGGTCACAGTGAGCAGCACCGGCAGCTCCGCTTTTACCTGTTGCCATCCGTTCCCGATATTTCTCCGTGCTTTTATTGTCTTGCCGTCCAGTTCCGGCATATCTTCGATATACGTAATTTGTGTGACGCCGATTTTCTCCGCCAGTTGCGGCCCAACCTGTGCAGTATCGCCGTCGATTGCCTGCCTGCCGCAAAGCACGATGTCGTAATCGATTTTCTTGACCGCGCAGCTAAGTATATAGCTCGTTGCTAATGTATCGCTTGCCGCACAACGCCGGTCCGTTATTAAAATTGCCTCATCCGCCCCCCGGAAAAGCGAGTCCCGAAGCACCGCACTCGCTGCCGGCAGACCCATCGTGATTACTGTTATATGCCCGCCGTATTTTTCTTTAATTTGCAGGGCCGTCTCCAGCGCGTTCAAATCTTCCGGATTGAAGATTGCTGGCAGCGCAGAACGCTTCACCGTCCCGTCATCATTCATCGCATCGCCCGTAATCTTTTTCGTATCGGGAACCTGCTTAATCAGTACAACACAGTTATAACCCAACTGTCTTCTCCTTAATTTGATTTTTTTATCTTTCGATATGCCTTATTAAATAAAGACACAAGATACGAGAAAAATGCATTGTAGCGTGATTTTCTCTTAAGTCAACTTTAAAAGCAGACTATTGGAAATGCCCCAGAATCAAATAATAAATATCGAAGATCCGGCTTAGTTTGATTTAGCCTCGGTTCTTCAATGCCTCAT
>JASFMF010000245.1:0-4264 GCA_050117705.1 Phycisphaerales bacterium | reverse complement strand
GGTGAAATAGAATTCATCTCCATTCGGTGTAAAACCCCCGCTAAAATCAAAACGATTGGGTCGAGAAATTATATCCGGAGCAAAGATTTGAGGAGTGAATCCGGGTGGCTGCTGGTCGAGATATGGGCCAGCGGATATTTCTACGGAAAAACATACTATAGTGCATAAAAAAAATATCGTAATTAATTTTTGGGGTGTCATTACTCGAGTTCTCATTCTATCTCCTCTTATTTCGATTAATAAAACTTCAATTACACAGGTTTATTTTAGATTAAAAACCTAACTTGAAGCTTGCGCGAAGATGACAAATTGGTAATGTTAGAAAGAAGTGGATTCGGAGGTCTTTAGAAGGCAAAATATTACTTCTATTTATCAAACATGTAGTTTGAAATTAAGACTTATTTATAGAAAACAGGCCGTCTGCATTATTGTATGTATGCTGGCGTGTAATCTCTGTGTCTCGTTTTTATTTTAAAGACAAATTTTAGGGATATAAAGGAAAAGCGCCGGGAAAATGAGTAACCTGTTTCCAGTTCAGCATCTCCCGGATTTCATCAGGCAGTAGGGACGCAGCTTCAGAGCCTGGAAATTCCTGTAATAATTGATAATTACCTAATACGGGACTCTTGAATAAGGGGCCGTAATAATTTGCAAAAACTTTACTGTTGGCGGAACATTCCGGAATCAGCTTATGTAGTTCTTCCGGTGTATTAAGTTCCCTTGTGCGTTTTGTTTCAGGGTCGGGAGTCCATGTAATTAACGGCTGCGGGTTTGGATTTTCTTGTCGTACAAACACGTTGTGATCGAGTTTTTCCATCTGTGGCAGTTTGAATCTTTCGAATGACGGCGGCGTCTGCTGAATTTGCAAAAGAGGTCTACTAAACTGTTCATCGGCCGTTAACAGGTTATTAACAAATACGTGTCCATCCCTCTCGTCGACATCCGGGCCGGTGCTGGGATGCCAGCCGAAATGGTCGCCTACTGCGCTTCTGGGTGTACGCTGGAATCTTGCAGCGCTGTTTATCAGAGTGTTCTGATATGCCTTTACGTCACAACTGTTAAGTACGAAAATACCGGTACCGCAATCGACGAAGACGTTTCCTGCGCAAATGGCTCCCTTTGAGATTTCAAAAAAGAATCCGTTATCTGTTCGTTCGATCCAGTTGTTGTAGAACTTGCCGTCAACGTTGCCTACGTCGTACCAGATACCATTCGAATTCGGATGGTCGATGACGAGATTGTCCCGGCAGGTGACGCGATAACATTGATTGAATATTTTCACCGCAGCAGGAAAGTATCCGGTGATTTTCTCGATGTTGTTGCGGGCGATGATATTTTTTTCCAACAGAACGTCGGACGAGCTTAAAATGAAAATCCCTTCAGTACTGGTATCACTGACCAGGCAATGGCGTATTGTTAAATTGTCCCCTCTGAAGTAGCCGGCCACCCGGGAGCAGAATGTAATTGCACAATGCTCCAGAGTCATACCCGTTATGTCCTTTCCATGATTGGATGGGTCGGATAAACCTACCGGGTCCTTTCCTTCAATTTCGAATGCCCGGAAGGCGTACTGTGTGAAAGTGATTCCCCGAATAGTGGGGCCTTTGCCATCTGATTTCTTGCCGTGGCATTCATCTGTTGTCCGTGTTATAGCACTGTCGAAAGCGGTAATTTCAATCAACTTGTCCTTTGGGTCGAAACTAATGAAGACGAATCCTGCATCATAATCGATGAAATATGAATCCTCGTCGATTTCCCCTTCCCAGCCGGCCGAGTTCAATAGCCTGCCATCAACGAATACCATGTCGTTATTGAAAAGATGCAGAGGTGTTTCTTTTCCATGGCTTTGACGACGCCACCAGCCCTGGGGTTTGGCAGGGAATAAGGTTGACCATGAGGTTCTCCATAATCCATTTCGTTGCCTGCGCCAAGTGCTTGCTACCTTTGTTCCTTTTACTATCGGGCGTTCGTCTGCATAAGGCTGCATAGTTATGCCCTGATTTAGCTTTAGACTTCCCGTGCGATAAACGCCGCCGCGTAACACGATTGCGTCACCTGTTTCGACTCGCTCTATTGCCGCGGCCAGAGTTGTTGGCTGAGCAAGTGTCTTTCCTGATGCATCCGCCTGTCCATCGGGTGCTACGTAGTAAATCTGGCCCTCCACTTTGGGTAAATCGTATTTTTGCTGTATCGGGCCGTAAGGGCCGGCTGAAGGTTGTGCTATTACAGGCAATGAGCTGAAAGTTATTACAAGTATGCAGCAAATTAAATATAGTAGAGGCCTTTTTTCTGTTTGGGCGTTTGAATTCATGTTATTTTTCCTTCCGAATAAAGATTAATAAGTTGTGAAATTGTTTACATAGATATATCAGGGGAATAACCTGATGTGATAAAACCATCTGTTGTAATAAAAGGGATTGCTCCTGCACAGCTCCTCATAAATATCCCGGCATTAACTGATACGAAATATAATTTTCATATAGAGGGATGATTATACCACAGAGGAATTTGTGATTCAAGAGAAGAAATTCTTTTGGAAAATAAGTTCTCCAGGTTAGGATTCGCGGGCCTCGATTGTACCACCGTAGGCGCCCAATTTATGATTCAACTTTTGTTTTTGGTGTACTATATTCCAACCTTAATCCGGCATTTACTATTGAGATACTATCGAATCAACGATGATCGGCTGGCCGCCGTCGATGTTTGCAGAGCCATTTTGAACGATAACACAATTCTCAATCAGCGGAGCACTAAATGAACTGCCTCGGCCGGGATTAGCCAGATTCATAATGCCTGCCTGGCCGTTTCCGGCAATCAAACAATTCAAAAGATGCGGTTCACTTCTCCGTGCCAATTCTAAGCCGTGGTTTACATTGTCCATGATGCGGCAATTGCGAATAGTCACATCTGTACTGGTACCTGCAATACCTGACAGGCCGGCGCGAATGGTCAGGCCTGCAATTTCACAAGCCTCGGAATTATATTGTAGTGTAATCACTGGATCATCGGGGCTACCCTGTATGATTGTGCCGCCGATATAAGAAGGATTGTTGGGGTCTACGGATTGCAATTTTATGTTTTTGGAGCCTAAATTCACATTTTCATTATAAATCCCGGGCTGCAACACAATCACTTCGCCATCGTTGGTATTATCGATTGCTAACTGGATTGAGCCGAATCGCTGGCCAGTGTTCGTATTCTCAAAAGGGCCATTGGGATCGGGCAGGACGGCACGAGCCTCAATCCAGAGCATATCGATCGGACTGTTGTAGGCGGCTCTCTGACTGTTATAAAACAAGTATTTGCCATCTGCGGTGAGAAAGGGACTCCATTCAGTGCCGGATGTGTTAATCTTGGGTCCGAGGTTACGAGGGTGTGTCCAATTATCCTGTTCATCTCTAAAACTGATATAGAGATCTTCATCTCCATATCCTCCCGATACATTCCACTGTGTTAATATAAGGATACTTTCATCAAGCGAGATGTGATTATAAAAAGAATTCCGTGCACCTATAGTATTGTTCATGTTTTCCAGGGTAGGATACTCGCCGTTCTCATCCGGACGGGCGCGGTAGATATAATAGGTCGAGGTTGCTTCTCTACCCATGGTCATGTAGAGCGTGCCGTCGTTGGTCACCGAAAACCACCACAATTCAAAATTGTGCTCGGGAATATTTAGATTCCTTGCCTCGGACCAGCCGGTATCTGTGCGTTCGCTCATCCAAACCCCATGACCATCGGTGACATAAGCTCGTTGACCGTCCCCCGAAAATCGAGGTCCTGCGAATCCCAGGCCCACTGTCATAAACATTGGGGGAATGCCTGCTTGTATGGACAAAGGCCTAGGTTCCGTCCAGAAGCCATCCTTGCCCTGCGTATAGGTCCCTGAACCGGATGAAAAGTAGTATAATTCCAATCCATCCGGAGTCCAAACGGGACGTCCATCGGTATTTCCCCTAGTTGAGATAATGCCCGGGGCGAATATCTGGGTTTCTAATCCCGGCGAGGGCTGGCCCAGGTATGGGCCTTGAACGTCCAAATCTGCCCAGCAGGTCGTAGCAATGAACATCATCAAAATCAAGTGTGAGGTAGCATAAAATCGATTCAACATTGTAAAGCCTCCTAAGTATAGTGTTATTCAGTCAGCAGGACTAATCCTGTAGTGAAGGACTTATTTCACTGGAAATAAAAAAATAAAATTTTAAAATCAGTGAAATGTTCTGTAGGATTCAGGATTGGAATAAAGTGAAAATATGAGCCGAAA
>JASFMF010000244.1:0-4264 GCA_050117705.1 Phycisphaerales bacterium | reverse complement strand
ATCAATTCCTGACTGAATGGTCGGATAGTCCGAGGGAATCCTATGCACGCTGGCAAGACCACAGGTTGTTAATAGCAGCAAGATTATAACAATTATTTCCAGAACTTGTCTCAAATCACATCTCCTGAGAGTCATCGAATGAAAGATTCATTGGGTTAAGATAGTCAAATCATAGGCAGTTCCTCTCGCAATTAACCTAACATCAATTATATCAAAAGATGGATTTTTTTGCAAAAAGCAGGGGGTTAATAGTTGTGCTCCGACCAGCGAGAAACCATAATGGCAAAGTCCTGAAAATCTACTTTGCAGTCGCCGTTTATATCGCCTGCTATGATGGTTTGGCATAAAGGTTCGCCGAAATATGATTTACTTGCTTCTGCCGTACCGCCGTAAGCACCCATATTAATTCTGCCGCCGTTGGGGAAAGGCTCGAGACCAACAGGATTATTCGGGTCACCGGCATCGATACTTGGACTGGTTACATCATCAATAACCCAGCTTTGGATTTTTGGGTCCCATCTGCTGGCCTGTGATTTTAGATGATAATCACCGTCAATCCAAATTGAGTTCGGGTCATTAGGCTCAGCAATCTGATTCGGATCATCTGCACTGGCCCAATAGCCAGGATTTGCAAATAGTGGATCTTCGTTAATATTACCTTCACCCGGCCAGTCACCTTGTACATTGCTATAAGTAAGCTTTGTTCTTAAACTATCCCCGTTTGATATTTCATCGCCGCCATTCCATAAAATGCAATTTATAAGCCTAAGATTAGAAAAGCTGTACTTTAAAATAGCACGACCTTCTTGTGCCCAATTACCATAAAAAGTGCAATTGGTCAATGTTGCATCGCCAAACGCATACAGCCCACCGGCCTCACCTTGGTTGGGCCAAGGTTCACCATATGTCTTGTTTCCAGCGAAAAGGCAATTATTCAATGTCGTGTTGTTGGTATTCAACATGCCTCCTCCCATTTGTTTTGCCGAATTTGCAGAGAATATGCAGTTGATTAGTATGAGGTCGTTAGTATCTTCACTACACATCCCTCCCCCTGCCCATGTGGCTAAATTAGCCCAGAAAGTGCAATTCACCAATTTCAGACTGCTGTTATCCTCGCTATATATCCCGCCACCACTTCCCCCCGCGTTTTCGTTGAATTCACAATTAGTTAGTACAAGATTGCTCTTATCGTTATATATACCAGCCCCTAAACCGGGGGTTAAGTTACGACTAAAAGTACAGTTAGTCAATGTTGGATTGCTACTTAGGTTGTACATCCCCCCTCCTGTAAGACTCGCGTAGTTATTATCAAATGTACAGTCGATTAAGGTAGGATTACTGCCTTGTGGCGATTGCCATGCGGGAAAGTTGCACATTCCAGCCCCGCTTCCAGCGTAATTTCTCGTGAATGTACAATTAATCAGGGTAGGACTGCTGCTTAGATTGTATAATCCACCGCCAACTTGGAAAACTGTATTATAAGTAAAAGTACAGTCTATCAGCGTCGGGCTACCGGAGGAAATTAACATACCTGCACCGCCTGTTGGAGGACCCATACTAACGGCCATAAAATATCCTGAAGTGATAACAAAACCGTCAAGAACAGCGGTTTCATTTATATCGCCACCTACAACTACATGATGGCTGTTATCAAATCGGGTACGCTCATTAAGCAAATCACAAGGGTCATCCACATCGATGTCATCACCATTAAGGTCGCCACTCAGGATGGTTTTATATGCTTCTATATCTCTGATATTAGGGTCCGGCTCACCAATGCCAGCGTAGCCTCCTTTAATAGTCACGCCATTGAGCAATTCAAAGCTTATATTGTTGCCCCGATCGCCTGGCCAAACGCCCATGCTTATTTCTCCTCCCCGGCCTCCTGCTCCCGGCGGTATGATTGGAAGGAGTCCTTGATTAGGCTTGTAGATACCCTGAGCAACCCTGATTTCGAATTGTTCATCCATTGATTTAACATAAGTCAGGGCATCCTGGAGAAAGGTGTAAGCGTTCTCCCACGATGAGCCGTCATTTAAACCGTTAGCATCTATATCAACATAAATAGTTTGGTTGGCAAAAGATGTGCATCCTATAACCAGTAAAAATGAAATCTTTACGAGCCAGGTCCTGAGGTTCATTTTGAAGTCCATATTCGCTCTTTGCTTAGCGTCTTTTTAACTCGGTTTATAGCTAAACTTCATCTTCAACTGATGAATAATGAAAATCCGCGTCAATCTCAATAGATTATAAGCTACACATGTTTATTTGTCAAGTACAATTATGAAAATACAGATCTCTTAACTCTTTGTCTTTACAGAGTAATTTCACTTACTTCATATCTCCTAAATTTATTATTTTTCGTCCACCATGTATCTGGCTTTACTTTGTACTGATTTTTTCTTTTAATTTCTCTTTCTTCTCTTTTAAGATTTTGTTAATGACGCCTATTCTTCTTCTTACCTTATCATCAACCTTCTTTGAGAATTCCAGTTCAGACTCCTTAAGCAGGGAGGATAATGTAGCCTCGCTATACCTTTCTAAGACAGCCCGAGCGGCAGCGGCCTTTAATGTACCTAATGTTACAGAACCAATACCTGCCTTTCTTATATCTCCAATGAAGTCAAGCATATATATTGCGGAGTCCTTTTCATTTACAATACCTTTTTGTACAATTGTACCTTTCAAATATATTTCCAATGCCCTTTGCCCAATACCATTTGGATACCTGTAGAAGTTTTTTACATCTTCACTAAAAGCAATCTTTTCTGCAACTTGAAAAACGTCCTTGTCCTGACTCCATCTATAAAGTGTTTCCAGTAGTAAAGGTACAACGGGTGTAAAATTTCTATCAAGGCGAAAGTTTTTCTTATCTTCAACATTTGGCCCTTTCTGCCAATAGTCATTTAGAATCGTAAGTAAGGCTGCCTTTGCCTGCTTTGCGTCTATTCTGCCTAAAGTTCTTATAATCTCTAATTTCACTAAGGGGACAGCCTCTGGACTTTTGTGAACAGGTTCTTGTGCGAATCTCTTGACAAGTAAATCGATAGCATTTGGTCCCTCTATTTCGCCTAATCTTCTGACTGCGGCCATTCTGGTAAACTCACGCTTGTTATCGAGAAAAGCTTGCAATTCGGAACCTTTTGTCAGATTTTTCATATCAGCAGGAATTTCAAATTCACCTTTTTTCCATTGTATATATTCTTTGTTTACCAACGCGTGTACTGGAACTGATATTAAGTGTGATATAAAAACAATCATAATTAGATATCTTAATTTTTTCATATTCCAATCTCCTTTTCTTATTGTTGCCATTGCTTACCACCTACCGACCAATCAATATCTGGATTAGCTGATGCTGAACTTTGCGCCATATATGCTAAGAACTCATTATCATTTCCTGCCTCGAAAACACCTGCACAGTTATAAGTATCATATCGTTTAGGATCTAAATGATAACCTGAAGAAATTTCATAGTTATTGTCAACATAGTCTCCATCGCTAGTCGAATCAGGACTAGGAGGACCACCCACCATATCATAAAGGTACTTGTGAAATAGTTCGTGCGAGCAAGTCGTTGCAGCTAAATCAATACCACTACAATCAATTTCGAATTCCACCGTTTCCGCACCAGTGAGATCAAGTAAGTCATCGGTTCCTGTGAGTCGGCTAACTCCATCAGAATCATCTGCAGAATGCATGAAACCATCTGTTCCTGCAGTTATAATGATTGAGTAAGGTTTACCTTGGCCAACAGGGATAACCTGAACATCATCTCCAGAGACATTGGTATTGCATACACCATTTGGGCCAGTAGTGATTGTAGAACCCTGTACAGTGTCGTCTCCACCTGGACTCGTATCTAAAGTGCTATTGGGCCCGGCCGTAATAGCTGTTTGATTAGGTTCACCTTGACCAACGGGGATAACCTGAACATCATCTTCTTGCTCTTCTGAATTAACTGATACATCTGCAATACCATCCGGACCTGAGTTTATGCTTGTCCCGTAGTATTGGTTTGTTAAGGTTTCTTCCATATCAGCTGAACCTGGAGCTCCATCGCACAAGAACAATTCTCCGGTCGAAGGGAGGTAATAGCCACACCAACTTTCATACTGAGATTCAAGATTGTAATAAAAATTACTTGCGCCAATAACACCGCCCTCTTTCCAGTAATAAAACCAGTTGGGAATGTCAGCTTCGTATCCTGAGTCATATATTTCTACCTCTGGCGGGAAAAATATCTCGACCGTTTCGGTCACTT
>JASFMF010000243.1:0-4272 GCA_050117705.1 Phycisphaerales bacterium | reverse complement strand
GGTCATTCTTTTCCTTTCTAAAGTATCTATAAATAACTTAGGAACAATCCCCTATTTAGTTGGAAATAAAGCTTAGTCGTCGAAGGCTTCTACCCATGGCACAAGTCACTCAAAATTCAATGGAATAGAGAATTGAGCAGCAGCATTCCAAGCAGTCCGGCCCAAACACCTTGTTCGATGTCAACTGTCCTTAATTATTGCAAGCAACTTTCTATCCAACTGCCTTGCAAAATTAGACAATCTGATTGTCTTTGGTAGTTGCTGGCTTGTAATCCAAGGCAAGATTGGAAAATACTCATAGTGTTTGGCTGAGTAAAATTTAGAAAAAGAAGCAATGTCTGCTTTTAGTTCATCTGATATATGGATGCAATCTTCAATATCATGTTTTAATGACTCTTTAAGCAAGCGATCTATATTGTGAGAGAAGGTTTTTTTTAGCTTTTTGATGCTCGTACCCTTTTTCATTAAGAAAGACTTGAGGAACAATTCCAGGGCATGGCCGAGTAGATATGACTTCACAGGTGAACGTTTTGTTTTTCGGGAAATTTCAAAAAATTCATGGCCATATATGTACATTCCTACACGGTACCTACGCATAGAGTAACTGCTGAGTTTCCCCAATCCCTTTAATTGGACAGTACGGGCCATCGTTTATCACTCCCTAAAATGTTTATACAGTTTGAATAAAAAACAGACTTCTTTCTTCTGTATAATAAGTTCCTCGTTGCTTCTTCCGTTAATGGGCAGGATATGCGAATAGAGGGCGTAGGTCAAGTTAATTTAGAATTTCGAGTTACGATTTAAGAATTAGCAGGATAACGGGATTTTTAATGAGGATGCTTGTAGATAAATTGCCTTTTATTTATAATCGTGTAATAGTATGTCAAACGGCCGGTACGCATAAAACCGGTGGGCCTTAATGAGTACCATGAAAAGAAGGTTTTATATCTTTGTTATCTGTTGCGTCATTATCATCCTTTGCGGAAGGTGGCTTGATTCCCGCTCGTTCGATGGCCTGGAAGAGTGCACGCAGGTCGCAAACGAGCCGAACATTTGCCCCGACTACTCCGGCGTGGTCATACCGCATAATATAGCCCCCCTTAATTTCAGGATTCTCGAAAAGGGCTGTGCCTACTATGTCAAAATTCATGCCGAAAGCGGCGATGCCATAGAAATTGGCGGCAGGACAGACCAAATTCGCATCCCTTTGAGAAAATGGCGTGCGCTGCTCGATGCAAATAAAGGCCGGGAGGTCTTTGTGGATGTCTATGTCAAAGATGAAGATAAGGGATGGCGGCAGTTTCAGCGTATCACCAATACAGTCGCCAAAGAAAGTATCGACGGGACATTAGTATATCGGTTTATGAAGTCCCTCTATCAATGGTGGAAAGACATAGGGATTTATCAACGCAATCTGACCGATTACGATGTGTCGCTGGTTATGCACGGGCGTTCTTTTGGGGATGGGTGTATTAACTGCCACAGCTTTGTCGGCAATGCACCGGATATGATGACAATCGGCATGCGCAGCGCGAAATACGGCAGCAATACTTTACTGGCGCGCAATGGCACTGTCCAGAAGGTCGGTACAAAGTGGGGCTACACAAGCTGGCATCCGAGCGGTCGACTGGCCGTATATTCGATGAACAAAGTGCGTATGTTCTTTCATTCCAGCGGCATGGAAGTTCGTGATGTAGTGGACCTCGATGCCGCCCTGGCCTGTTATCACGTTGAAAGCGAGAAAGTGGTTTGCCCCAGGGCGCTGGCTGATAAGGACCGGCTTGAAACCTATCCAACCTGGTCTCCTGACGGACGGTATCTGTATTTTTGCAGTGCTCCTTTTTTGTGGAAGGACAGGAATACTGTGCCGCCTGAGAACTACGACAAGCTAAAGTATGACCTTCTGCGAATATCCTATGATATTGAGACCGGCCGGTGGGGCGAGGTCGAGACGGTCCTGATCGCTGATGAAACAGGATTGAGCATCCTGCTGCCGAGGATTTCGCCGGACGGCAGATTTCTTGTTTTCTGCATGTGCCGGTACGGCTGCTTTCCCATCTATCAGCCCAGCAGCGACCTTTATCTTATGGATTTAGCCACGGGGGATTATCACAAGCTTGACGCTAACAGCGAGTACTCCGAATCATGGCACAGCTGGTCCAGTAACAGCCGGTGGATAGCATTCAGCAGTAAGCGTCAGGGAGGCGTCCTGACAAGAACGTATATCAGCTATGTTGACGAAAACGGCCGGGCTTACAAGCCTTTTGTTCTGCCGCAGAAGGATCCTACATACTATGATTCATTAATGGAAACGTACAGTGTCCCTGAGCTGGTCAAAGGCAGGATTGAAGTAAGTAAATCTATGCTGGCGCGGGCCGCCCGTTCGGAACCTGATGTGGTTGTGGATATTCCAATTACAGGAGCAACGCCCCTGGCTGTCCCGTCCGGACCGTATCAGGAGCGTGAGTGACACACTATTTGAATAGTAAGCTCATGCGGGCATAGGAGACAAAAGAGCGTGCTGTATAGAATAAAACAGATTCCGCACAATCTAATATTTTTTTTATTCGGCATATTTTACCTGCGGTTTGTTGTTGAGCCGCGTCTGCTGTATCACGGTTTTGGTACCGTACTGCCGAATGCACCAGGTTTTTTGACCGGCTGGACGTTTCTGGTGAAATCGCTGAATATGCCCGGCGGGTTCGTTATGTATGTATCCGGCTTTCTCTCCCAGAGCTTTTATTACGATTGGCTTGGGGCCGCAATCATTGTGCTTTGTGCCTTGTTTGTGTGCGAGCTTTCCAGACGGCATCTTATGGCCGCCGGCTATGCGCGAAACACGGTACTGGCTTCTATTCCGGCCGTCCTGCTTTTTCTGATATATAGTCAATACAAACACCCTTTGCCCGCCTGCCTGGCCGTCTGTCTGGGTCTTCTGTGCTCACTTGTTTTTGAAAAGCTGCGTTTGCCTAAATTTGTGGCTCGCGCAGTCGTGTATTGCCTTATTGCAAGCGTGGTCTTCTGGCTGGCGGGGACGGGCGGGCTATTGGTTTTTTCACTGATGACTGTAATTTATGGAATTTTTGTTCGCAAAGACTGGGGACTTGCTATACTGGCGTTGCCGGCGGGTTACGCCGTCGTATGGATTTTTGCCCAGTACGTATTCGTAATACCACCCCGGTCGGCATTTCTTATTTTAACACCTGTTTCTCCGGCAGTGACCGCAGGCATAAAGACTTTTTCAAGAATCCTGCTGATTGTTCTGTACGGCTTTGTGCCTTTGAGCGTATTACTTATGTTCACGGCTAAAAAGGCGTTCGACGGGGTTGGCCGAAAACGCAAAAGACATTCCGGGCCGGCCAAAAGAAAAGAGACGCATACTGCATCCGGGTGGAAGAAGCTTGCTTTGGCTGTTTTCAGGAAGCTGGCCTTGATAGCTGTTCCTTTTGTGCTGACGGCCGTGGGGTTTTACTTCAGCTATAACCGGATGAGCAAGACATTTCTACTTGCGAACGACTATGTCATCGAAAAGCAATGGGACAAGGCCCTGAAGCTCGGACGCGGCCTGCCTAAGGGAATTAGCAATGTGTATTTCAATCATGACATCATCAGGGCGTTATACCATACCGGCAGACTGCCTTATGATTTGTTCCAGTTTACGCAGACACCGCACGCGATTTTTCTTACACACGAGCGGGAGCCGTCTTCCATGACACGATTGGAATTATGTGATGTCTTTATAGAGCTGGGTCAGGTCAATATGGCCGAGAGGATGGCTTCGGAAATACTGGCCATAAAGGACCATTCCGCGATTGTCCTCGAGAAGATGGCCTGGATAAACATAATCAAAGGGCAGAACCAAAACGCGCGGATTTATCTGAACGCTCTGAAAAAAGACCTGATCTATCGTAGCACCGCCGAAAAACTGCTTGCAGCTCTGGACAACGGCTTTACGCCGGAGCAGACGGCTTATATTAACAGAATACGTTCGTGTATGCCTAAAAAAACGTATGCGGAAATTAGTGAAGGCGCTATTGATATGATGCTCATAGAATTGCTTATTTGCAATCCTGAAAATCAGATGGCGTTTGAATATCTTATGGCGTGTTATTTATTGACGGGCGGAGTTGAAAAGATTAACGCGATTATAGAGCGGTTCCCTGCTCTCACCAAGAAGACCATCCCAACCCTTTATGAAGAGGCCATACTAATCTATCATGGTTCAAGGGGACAGAAAATCGACTTAAAAAAGTACAATATTAAGCGTGACAC
>JASFMF010000242.1:0-4326 GCA_050117705.1 Phycisphaerales bacterium | reverse complement strand
GGACAATACAAATCACGGTCTGGAATTATCCCAAGCAAGTAGTCCCAGCCTGCAACACTGCCTGATAACAAGTAACGGCCAGACAGGTATCACCATGCTTGCCGACTCCGGTCGCAATAATAATTGCAAGCCAAACATTGAAAACTGCATTATTGTCGATAACGGCCAGGCTAATATCGTCGGGGGCGAGCCGATTATTGTTGACTCGATTATAGATTGATTAGCGCAAACTGGATATTTCCCCAAACAATTAAGTAAGTTGTATGTAAATTGCATATAATAGAAAGAAGAGAACAAAGATGAAAACTCGAAAAATATGGTATATCTGTTTAATTTCACTAATAATAACTTTACCCATCTTAAAAGCAGATGCTGATGATGTTAACCCACTCCCCTACATGGGCCAGGAACCACCCGGATTCGAGCCCAAGGTGTTTGCCCCAGATTTCATTAGTTTGGAGAATCGGCTGGATGAGTATATTACCTTCTCTCCGGATGGTAACGAATGTTATTTTGGCACCAACAATGCCAACTGGAGTCTATCTAAACTATATGAAACCCATATGGAAAACGGAACCTGGACAGAGCCCATTCGGGCCACGGCTACCCAGGGGTGGGGATTTAACGCTATTTTCCCGCCCACAGATGCCCAAAGACTGTATTTTGTAGATGAGAGGTCACCGATGCCTCAAAATCTGGATATCTTTCGCGTCGAACGTAACCACGGTCAGTGGGGTGAGGCGATTAGATTGCCTGCGCCGATCAATTCCAGCGGCACGGACTGGCATCCCTCCTTCACCACAGACGGAACCATGTATTTTGGCTCTACCCGAATCGACGGGGCCGTCTATCGCGTGCGCCCAGGTCAAGAACACAATCCAGTAGTGGAAAGGGTGGGTATTCCATGCAAGGCTTATGAGCCGGCTATTGCTTATGATGAAAGCTTTGTGATTTTTCACGGAGACGAAAATATAGGATACGGTAACACCGACGCCTTCATCAGTTTTCGTAATGAAGATGACACCTGGACCTCTGCGCGTAACCTTGGACCATCCATTAACACAGAAGGATTTGAATATGGATTCTCTTTGTCCCCTGATGGTCAATACCTTTTCTTTGCCAGACGAGACAGATGGTTAAACCCCAGAACATCGGACATCTATTGGGTCGATATTCATGCCGTCGTGCCTGATTCCAATGGCTCTATTCAGAACCTGAACTCAGAGCAATGTTTCAGTTCTATCAAATGCGCCATCAATTATGCCAACGATGGTGACACAATCGTAATGAGCCCAGGCGTCTATAAGGAATCGATTGATTTAACAGGTAAAACAGTATCACTACAATCCGTTGACCCCAATGACCCCTCTTATATTGGCGGTACAATTATACAGGGCAGCGCCGATAGTCCCGTAATTACATTGCAGGAAAACTCCGCAGCTTGTGAAATTGCGGGCCTGACTATTCGCGCTGGCTCGATTGGAATTAAGGGCACAGCAACAAATGCCATAATTCGTAATTGCCGTATCATGGACAATACAAATCACGGTCTGGAATTATCCCGTGCGAGTGAACCACAACTCTTGAATTGTCTAATTACAGCCAACGGCCAGACAGGTATCACAATGCTTGCCGGCTCCGGTCGCAATAATAATTGCAAGCCAAACATTGAAAACTGCATTATTGTCGATAACGGCCAGGCTAATATTGTCGGAGGTGAACCTGTTATTATCGATTCGATAGTATCTCAATAGCAAAAGCCAGATTCAGATTATAAACGGAATTACACATAATTTGTAACCTTTGCGCTGGCTTTCCGACAGGTTTATAACTTACAATAAACCTGCGTTATTGAAGTATTATTAATCGAAATAAGAGGGTATAAAATGAAACAATTGCACAAATGTGATACAAGCCGCAGAAGATTTATTACGACCATTTTTCCCGCCTGCACAGCAGCCTGTCTTATGAACGGAAATAAGAATGCATTCGCTCAAACCACTAATGAAAAGAAAGAACAAACCAAACACAAATTTGAGCAGACGATTGAGCGGGAATTAACACATAGTACTTTTTGTGCCATTCGTTACGAGGAATTCATGACGCTGGCAAAGGCACTGGAAAAAGAATGGGGCAAAGACAAATTAATCGCATTTCTTACTAAAAATACGAATGAACGAATGTTTCAACACGGTCAAAATCAAGCTAAAAGATTAGGCGATAACAGTCTGGCCACGTACGTAAAGCAGTTTCGACCTCCAAATTATCGAAATACGCTGACTCATAAAATCGTCGAAGATACCAATACTGCTTTCCAAATAATAGTAACGGAATGCATCTGGGCCAAAACTTTTCGTGATGCAGGCATGGAAGATATTGGTTACGCACATATTTGCTATGGTGATTATTACTGGCCAAAGGGTTTTAATCCCAAAATGAAAATGGAGCGAGACAAAACGCTCATGCAGGGGCACGACTGCTGCAATCATCGATATGTTATGACTGAATAATTTTGCTTATTGTTTGCCGGTCAGTCAACTTTACATCGCCTTCTATGTTTTCACTAATCGGCAATTCTGGCGCAAAGTGTGTGAAGATTGTTTCCGGGGATGGAGCCTCCGACAACAGCCAAGCGTACGGCCGTTGGTTTGAAAGGCAGGTCGTGGCCGGCAAGGTCGAATTCCATTAATTCGTATTGACCGTGTTCTTTCGGATCACATGGATGATGTGCGAGTTGATATTCGGAGCCAGCTCTATCCGTGACAAAAAGATAAAAATGTTTACAGCCTAAAGCGCCTACAAAGATATCCGGGCCGGGACCATCCACGATATCCCGTTCAAAACCAACTTCAATCCAATTTTGAGCCCGTATTACAACGCACTGGATATTCTTCGGATTCAGGATGGGTATAATAGCATCTCCTTTGACCATCTGAGAACGTGATGACCCGGTCAAATCTTTCTGCAAAAAACCTCCATCATGACTGTAGTTGACACCAATGAGTGTAACAGGTGGGACAACCACGCCGGCATCGATTAGATTGTTAAGACCTTGTGTATGTTTGTTAAAAGAATTGCTGTGCATTTGATAATGCACAACAGGCACGGCAAAAAGGCTCATAGCCACAATGGTTGTAACAACCGGTTTATATATAATCGAACCGACAACTAAAGCTGTTGTACCTACCTTTAGTGAACCTGCCTTGACAACAGCTGCGGCGTGTGCTGTCTTAGCCATCTTATCTGTCATAAGGGCAAATATACCCAAAGCAGAAACCAAAAAAGATGGGGCAAAGCCATTTCGTGCCAGTTGACGTTTCAAGCATTGTTTGGCCCTGAAAAAAGCGACCTTGGCTGAAAGGCTTGTCCCCCCCATCACAGTGGCAATCTGCCGATAGGACAGGTCGTCAAAGCAACGCAGGGTCAGGACACTACGGTCCTTTCGGTTCAGGGCGTTCATAGCCCTTGATACGGCATTTATCATTTCCTCTTTAACAAGCTTATCCAGGCCGGTTTTGTCAGACCGCGCCTGATAACCGGATATCAGATCGGTATCTACACAGGTTTTCTTATCGATACGTGTATGGCCCTGTAAACGGAAATGGTGTTGTATTTTGGTTAAGGCAACGCGATACAGCCAGGCCCAAAAGGCCTTTTCATTCGTCATCTTTGTTTTAGGCAGGGCTCGCACCATTTCTAAAAGAGTTTCCTGACAAAGGTCCTGGCTCAGATGATGGTCCAAAGTCGTCCGGTAAATATATGTAAAGACCTTCCTCTCGGTCAGCTTGGCAAGGAGAGTCTGGCTCTCACGCCGGCCTTGCTGAGCCTGACAAATAAGCTCCAAATTAACCGTAGGACCCATCTGTACCATGTCTTATACCTTATAAAGCCTATATCGTCCGTAAGGTTACATATTTTCTTATAAAATTATCATTTTATGAAGAATTCATGTAACCACAGGGCAGCTCTGGTATTTACAAGGGTGAGTACCGAACATAATCCCAACGAACTATCAAAAGGAGCCCGGCACTATGGCCGGGACAACGTGGTTTTATTAAATACGGTGCGACCATAGCACAAGAAAATGAGGAGTCTTAAATGTTACATAAGCGATTAATATTAATTACCATACTCTTATTGGAGATAGGATTAACCGGATTACAAGCCCAAACTGATTCCATCGACTATTTCGGGCAAACCCCTCCAGAGGACACTCCTGTGGTTTTTGCTCCCGGTATTATTTCCCTTTCCGGCCGCTGTGAATACGCAACAGTATTCTCTCCCGATGGCAACGAATGTTATATTCATCGTTATATTGGAGACACA
>JASFMF010000241.1:0-4330 GCA_050117705.1 Phycisphaerales bacterium | reverse complement strand
GAAACAGGTTGCCGCTTCTGATTTGACCAAGTCCGTGGGTATAGTTACGTAATATACGAATGTTTAGAGAATCCGCCTTTGACTCCATAGTTTTAATCGCATCTTCAATAATTTGTTCGATTGTGATGTATTCCATCGAAGTAAAAGTGCTGCGTGAAAATTCCAGCAGCTCACTTACTATTTGTACCATTCTCATAAGTCCCTTCTGGCATTGTGTAAGGTACTCTTTAGGTTTTTCGAGGTTTTCCTGTTCGACAATTCTTATCGCAAGATTAACGTATCGCAATATTCCATCCAAAGGATCGTTCAACTCGTGGGCAACCTTAGAGGCAAGTTTTCCGATGGCGGCCAATCTTTCCGTATTTGCCTGTTGTTTTTGTATATTGCTGTTTTCGGTTATGTCTTCGATTATGACAATGCCGCTTGAACTCTTGGTTGTTTTCATTTTGTCTAATGGGGTACATATAATTCGAAGCAGTGTTGTTTTGCCGTTTACTGTATAACTCACATTATCGAATTTGCATGTTTGCTTTGTCGAAATTGCTGATTTCAATTGTTGCGTCCAGCCCAGCCATATTTTCTCATCGGTACCTTTTGCCAGGGATTTGTCGATGTGACTACCTAATTCTATAAGCTTTGCCGCCTGAAGATTAGCCTGAATAATCTTCAAATCCTTCTCAAAAGCAACAACTCCTATCGGTATTGACTGTAATATTGACCAGCCAGGCGACCCAAAGTCTGATTGGTCATTTATAGCGTCAGCCTTTAGCTGCTCGTCGTTCTTTTTTGGATATTGTGAATTTGATTTTCGTTCTTCTGGCATAGTTCCGATAATAAAGCCCATCTTCGATAATGTCAAGGATGTGCGTTGCTTTTAAACAACGCACATGTTTCTCTTTCGGTTTGAGAAGGTTTCTTGTTTAACAAGAATCATAACATTTTGTCTGATAAGCATCTAAAACAAGCTTTTGTTATTAGTTTGTTGTTAGTTTTCCGTAAATAAACAATTTAAGGCGGCTTCAAGCGTTGCCTTTTTTCAACGCATCAAATGCAATCTTTATTGTTTGGCTTAGTAATTCTTTTTAAGTTTATGCCAGGTAAGTATTTGAGAAAGTTAAAATGGGGTGTTTATTTATTATTGCTTTGGGAACAGGTTTTGCTTAAAATTATTTCTGCTTAAGTGTACAAGGACGAGGGTGACGACGGTTTTATGCAAGGAAGCATACTATGGATGGCACCGAAAGGCGTAAATTTAAACGATTTGGGGCGAAGTTCGATATTTCATATCGTGAAGTTGGTCCGGTAGCAGAGCAGTCCCATCCCGGTTGTACGGTTAACGTATGCCCTGGCGGTTTATATTTTGAAACTGAAAGTGCAGGATTTAAACCGGGCAGTCTTTTGGAGGTAAAATTGTCAGTACCGCCGAAGCGTGGCTTGCTTGAGCTTGGTGGTAGGATTTCAGGTTTCGCCAGAGTTGTTAGGACCGATAACATTTTTGCTAAAGATACAGATTTAGCTTCCGGCAGGTATGGTGTAGCTGTGGAATTCTGTCGTTCGCCAAAATTATGCTTGTAAGAATTGCTACCCCGGCCATATTCCCTCAAAGACTTCTGTAGCCGGTCCGGTCATATAAACACAGCCATCTTCCTCGCACCAGTTCAAATTCAGTTCACCTCCGGGTAGATGTGCTGTACAAATTCGTTCTTGCCTCTCTGTAAGCACCCCGGCCACGCAGACGGCACAGGCGCCCGTCCCGCAGGCCATCGTAATTCCACTTCCTCTCTCCCATGTCCGCATAGTCAATTCTCCCGGCCCGTCGATTTGAGCAAAATGGACATTAATACGGTTCGGGAAAAGGCTGTGATTTTCAATAACGGGACCGAGTTTTTCGAGCTTGATTGGCTCAACATCATCACAAAAGAATACAGCGTGCGGATTCCCCATCGAGACACAAGTCATCAGCAATTCCTGCCCGAGGATTTCGATAGATTGCTCAATAATGTTTTCGCCGGGAAGATTCACCGGTATATTTTTTGGCGTTAAAATCGGCTGCCCCATATTGACACAAACTCTTTGGATTTTGTTCATATCGTCAACCATCAGTCCGACGGTTAAAACGCCGTTACCGGTTTCTATGTCTAATGAAGCGGGGAAGCAGGGGGGCTGGTCAGGCAATGCAAATATCCCGCCTGACTTGGCCAATTTATGCTCATAAGTGTATTTTGCGGCGCAGCGGATACCATTTCCGCACATTTCGGCTTCTGAGCCATCGGCATTGAAGATACGCATCCGTACATCTGCTGTTTTTGAGGGCCCGATGAGAATCAGGCCATCTGCGCCGATCCCCGTATGTCTGTTGCTGATAATTTGGGATAATTCTGAGGGGTTTTCTATTTTTTCCTCGAAGCAATTGACGTAAACATAGTCATTGCCTAATCCGTGCATTTTGGTAAATCTCATTGTCATTGTCCTTATTGATAAAAACATCCAGTATAAGCAAATTATTGAGGTAAATCAAATCTGTTTGCTGAAATATCGGGTAGGATGTGGCCCAGGGACATACGTCTTTCTTGAATTTGGTTGGAGACAGGGAGTGTATGATAATAAAAGCTTAACGTTCAATCGAGGTTGTGAGTCAGGAAATATTGATTACTCAACAGAGAACTCTTTTTTTCGAGTGTTCATTTGTGCTTTTAATCGTGCGATGATAGATGAGTGCATCTGTGAGACGCGAGACTCGGATAAATCCAGCGTCGCACCGATCTCTTTCATTGTCATCTCTTCATAGTAGTAAAGGACGATAATAAGACGTTCGGCCCGTGTAAGCCCTTTAGTGAGCAGACTCTTAAGGTCCCGTTTTTGTGCTTCGATAACGGGATTTTTGCTTCTTTCATCTTTGATTATGTCTATTTCGCGAATATCTTTTTCACCATCACCTTCATTATATTTAGTATTCAGCGATACTAAGCTGACGGCGTTGGCATCCCGCTGGAGCCTGGTAAAATTCTCCATATCCATATCCAGCTCTTCAGCGATTTCCTTTTCGGTTGGTTTACGGCCGAGATGTATTTCGAGCGAATGTGTAGCTTTTGACAATTGGTGAGCACGGGCGCGTACTAATCGCGGGACCCAGTCCATGCTTCGCAGTTCGTCGAGAATGGAGCCTCTGATACGTGGTGAGCAATATGTCTCGAATTTCACACCTCGTTCCGGGTCGAAAGCATCTATAGCGTCTATAAGTCCGAAAATACCGGCACTGATAAGGTCATCCAGTTCGACTTTGTCGGGTAATTTGCTGTGCAGCCGCTCGGCGCAGTATCTTACCAGATTCCTGTAATTTTCCATAAGCAGGTTACGGAAGTAGTCATCGTGGGTTTTATGGAATTGTTCCCATATTTGTTCAATGCTGAGTTCTTGCTCGGTTTTCACAGGAATCCTCCTTGAAAAACATCCCGTTTTACGATAATTTGGATTTTATACTTTTATGGGGCATTCAGAACCAGGCTTTGGAGTCCTAATAAACAACAATTTTTTCCCCTTGCTTACGTATTTTTAATCTTTAGTGGCGAATAAATTGCCAGTCTAAAGTTACTTATCGATTTTTTAGCCGATAACTTTAGAAGAACCAGTTAACAACTTTTTTAAAAAATCCTTCACCATCAGATTGAGCGGCTACACTGTTACTTAATTTTGCCGCCAAAGCTATCAAAGATGAAGATATCTGCGATTTAGGGTGTGCTAAAACAACCGGTGTCCGCTGTCGAACTGCGGAAATTAAACGTTCATCTTTAATCAATATGCCGGCGTTGTACACCTGGACATTTAAAAATCGCCCGGCAACATTTGATATCTTCTGATATGTTCTTCTGCCTTCAGCTATTGTTTGAGCCATGTTCACGATAAGATTGATTTGGCCGGTGAAATTATGTCCGACAAGCACCTTGATAATTGCGTATGCATCGGTCATTGCTGTTGCTTCCGGTGTTGTAACCACCAAAACGTGGTCGGCGGCAAGGCAAAAACCAACCACCGTGCTTGATATACCGGCTGCGGTATCGATTATAATCATATCGTTATCGTTCTGGAGCCTGGATAGTTCTTTCAGCAGACGCCGGCGTTGAAATTCATTGATATTAGCCAGCTCTTCGAGTCCGGATGCACCACAAATTATCTCCACACCTTCAGGGCCTGTGTGAATTATTTCTTCGATGCTTTTTCCACTGTTAATCAGATGTGAAATGTTGTATTTGCTGTTAACATTCATTACGACATCGAGATTGCTTAATGAGAAATCTGCATCGACAAGGAGAACCTTATTTTGTGAGGCGGC
>JASFMF010000240.1:0-4339 GCA_050117705.1 Phycisphaerales bacterium | reverse complement strand
AAAATTCGTAGCACATCGCTGGCTTACATTTCGAATTTGTTTAGTATGGCGATTGCTATATAAAGCAAATTTTTATATAATTCAACTAAGCAAAAGAGATTATACAGGAATACGTTATGGAAATAGAGCCAATACTTAAAGAGTTCAGAGAAAAGGCCGAAGAATTATACGGCAACAAGCTGAAGAAAATCGTTCTTTACGGCTCATACGCGACAGGCCGGGCAACACAGGATTCGGATATTGACCTGGCAATCGTGCTTGAGGGGGAAATCGCTGCTGGAAAAGAAATAGACAGAATGATAGATATAATCACAGAAATAAACCTGAGCTATGGTGTGCTGATATCCATTTACCCTGTCTCGGAGAAAGATTACATTGCCGTCAACAGTCCGCTACTGCTAAACATCCGCGAAGAAGGGGTGGCGGCATGAAAGAAACAAGCGCCCTGATTCGAAAAGCAGAACGATACCTTAGAAGCGCAGAATTACTTCTCAAAGATGAAGACTTTGAATCGTCTGTTTCAAGAGTTTATTACGCCATGTTTTATTCAGCAGAGGCAGTACTGTTAACAAAGGATCTTTCGTTTTCATCGCACAAAGGTGTCATTTCCGCTTTTGGAGAACATTTCATCAAAACAAACGTTTTCCCAAGAGAAATGGGCAGAGAAATTAACAGAGCATTTGAAAAAAGGCAAATAGGCGACTATGAATATACATTCATAATATCAGCAGACGAAGCTGAGCAAATGCTTCAAAGTGGAAAAGAATTTGTGAATACAATCACTCGCTGGCTCAACACAAACACTTGAATACTATAAAAATCCCGTGAAATCTACGATTAAGAAAAATCCCTGGTACACTGCCGGTCTGCACTTCGAATGTGCTGAGTGCGGACGGTGTTGCTCCGGGCCGGGTGAAGGTTATATCTGGGTCACAAAACCTGAAATTGAGTTTATCGCCGAGCTTCTGAAAATAACACCGTCTGAGCTACGAAAAAAATATCTCAGACGTGTCAGCCTGCGAACAACAATCATCGAGCACCCTGCTTCCAGAGACTGCATCTTCCTGCAAAACAGTGCCGGCCGAAAATTATGTATGATTTATCCTGTTCGTCCGAGTCAGTGCAGGAGCTGGCCCTTCTGGCCTGAGAATCTAACCAATTCAAACGATTGGAACAAGGCCGCCCAAAAATGCCCCGGCATTAATCGAGGCAAACTCTATAGCCACGATGAAATACAAAAAATCAAAAGGAACAAAAAGTGGTGGCAGAAGACCAAAAAAACAAACGACTCCTCGAAAGAGTAGCAGGAATTTATAAATGGCTCGACACTCAGATTCGTGATAATAATAAGCTGGCAGGCAAATGCAATGCCTGCGGCAAATGCTGTGTTTTTAGCGGTTCTGCCTCTTCTAACCAGGAGGGATTCGACCATCGCCTATTTCTTACACCCCCGGAACTAATGTATCTGACCGCCAATCTCAATCCCGGAAACATTAAAACGATGCAGTCGAGTCGGTGCCCTTACAATATTGACGGCAAGTGCGCCATTTACGACTATCGTTTCGCCGGTTGCAGAATTTTTTGTTGCAACGCCGATACGGACTTCCAAAGCCTTTTGAGTGAATCCACTCTGAGTAAGCTTAAATCCCTCTGTATGGAATTCCGAATCTCCTATCGCTACCACGATCTTGCAACTGCACTGAATAACTTTGTAAACACCTAATATTTATCAACAGGCAAAGGGACATCGTTCTGTGGGTCACGCAAATTGATATATTTTACGCCACCCGATAGCGTGCCATATTCCATATAGTAACCGTAAAGCTTTGCCAGCTTCTGCTCATCGGTGGATTCCAGATACCGCTGCCATCTACCTAATTCAGCGCCCCAAATAATTTGAGTATTGTCTTTTGTGTATAAAATAATGTGTGGCGACCGGTCACTAAACCGGCCGTTAAAATTACTAACATCAATCCTGTCGATTTCGGCAAGCAGCGGTTTATCCGGAGTGACAAGATCGTCCATCTTTTCGAATCTGTCCAATATCAATATCGCCTCCGCAACGTCCTCACGTCCCCATGCTTCACCCAAAGGCGGCATTTCAGTTATTATTGACAGTCCTGTTATCCGTACCGTTGGCAGATTCGGCATCTCAACAAAATCGAGCACCACTTGTTCAGCATCCACGTAGAACTTTCGAATCCCCGATTTAACCAGAGCTACAGGCTTACGCCACCGTCCCATTATTCGTAACCCTTCATGTGTGGTCTGCACTTTTACATCGTCCAGCCACACAACTTCTTTTTCAATATTCTTCTGTACCAAAAAAGCGGCATTTTCATCTTCTTCTAAATTCCTGCCGGCGTTTTTAGCCGCCGTTAAAACATCTCTTTCAAGCTGGTTATTAACCCAGGCCGGGACATCCACCAATTCCAGCACAATCTTCCCCGTCGAGGCAGGAGTAATATATTTTTTCAAGAATTTCAAACCGATTACCATCCCGGCAAAAATACAAACCACCACGAATACCTGGAGGAGTTTTAAAAGACTCGGGCCAATCCAGCTTGCCTGTCTATTCTTTATTCTTTTGGAAGTGCTGGGCTGAAATGAAAATAGTTTCGTTCTGCTTTTTTTTCTTTTCTTTCTGGCCGCCATAATCTTATGTCACGCTTGGCGCCTCACAAGTTGCGAATATGCCGCCTCAACAATTTGCGAACACAAATCGTTCATTGGAAATCCTGCTTTTTCCCCTGCCTTGGGTAAAAGTGAATGCGTTGTAAATCCCGGAATAGTATTAACCTCTAAAACGTAAGCAATATCATCATCGCCAAGAATAAAATCAACTCTCGCGAAATGCCGGCATCCAAGCACATGAAAACAATCAATCGCAGCTTTATTAATTTGGGTCGTTAGAGCAGGTTCCATAATCGTATCGAATAGATACTCCGTTTGCTCATCGATATATTTAGCCTGATAATCGTAAAAACCGGTCTGGCTCCTGATTTCAATAATTGGAAATGCAACATCACCCAGTATCCCAACCGTAATTTCCTTGCCCGGAATGAATCTTTCAATCATACAATTACCGAACTCGTCCAATATCACATCAGCGGCTTTAATAGTATCGTGTGGGTTGTCAGTAATTTTAACGCCAACACTGCTGCCCTGCCTGATTGGTTTTACGACATATTCATCCGCAAGATGCTGCAATCGTTCTTCAAGCTGCTTGATATCGGTTTGTGCATTAAACTCAATCGCCGCAGGTGTAGCCACACCAATCTCACTAAAGAGCTTTTTACTTGCCATTTTATCGAATGCTAACCTACACGCCTTCGGCCAGCTTCCTGTATAAACAAGCCCTTTTTCCTGAAGTATTTGCTGAATCTGCCCGTCCTCACCGAATTCACCATGCAGAGCGGGAAAGAACACGTCAATACTGCCGTCATCCAATACATCAAGATTATCCGGCCGAACATCGGCGGTTACCACCTCGAACCCGGCATCTCTTAACGCATCTGCAACACACACACCACTTTGAATGCTTATCTCGCGTTCGGACCCGATTCCCCCCATAAGAACAGCTACTTTAAACTTTTCGTTCACTATGGTTTCAGTCCCTCAATCCCATATCTCAATCTCAAGCTCCAGCTCGGTATCGAATTGTTCTTTCACTCTCTCTTTGATAGCATCTATTAGTCTAACTACATCACGACTTACGCAATCTTTGTCGGCGATTATGAAATTTGCATGTTTCTCACTGACCATTGCCCCCCCGATTTGTAAACCTTTAAGCCCTGCCCTGTCAATTAAAGCGCCCGCCGATGCTCCTTCCGGATTCTTGAAAATACAACCGCAATTTCTCGTGTTCAGCGGCTGACTATTCTTTTTATGAATCCAGATTTCTTTCACTGAACGCATAATCTGCTCTGAATCAGACGCACTAAGTTTTATCAATGTGTTCAGAATAAATTTAGCGGTAATATTAGCCCGGCGGTAATCAAATACCAGCTCAGGCTTGCTCTTTTCAAATACATTACCTTCGCTATCCATTAACGTAACTGTTTCCACCGCTGAACCGAAGTCACCAAAGTTACCGCCCGCATTCATCCGTACCGCTCCACCCACGGAACCCGGTATACCCGTCAAAGCCTCTATGCCGGAAAGTCCCTTCTCCACGCACATCAAAACCAGTTTGCTCAATTCCGTCCCCGCCCAGACAGTGACCTCCTCGCCGTCAAACTCTATCTCTTTGAATTGCTCCGATGCAAGCCTTATCACCGCTCCCCGCACACCATCGTCACTAATCAGCAAATTCGAGCCGAATCCCAATACATGAATC
>JASFMF010000239.1:0-4341 GCA_050117705.1 Phycisphaerales bacterium | reverse complement strand
GAAGTGTCTAATAGTGTCTCGTAAAAATAACAAAACATGTTAGTAACAAAAGTTAAAATTTGTGGTATTACCAATTACGAAGACGCCGCGGCGGCAATAGATATCGGTGCGGATTTATTAGGCTTTAACTTTTACCAGGGAAGTCCGAGATACGTGGTTCCGGAAAAAGCCTCGGAGATAATAAACAAACTGCCGGGTTTTGTAGATACTATCGGCGTATTTGTGAATGCTCCAATTGAACAAATCCACGAGACAACTAACCTTTGCCAGTTAGACTGGGTACAATTACACGGCGACGAAGACCCGCAATTCTGTCAGCAGTTTTTGTCTCATAATGTTAAGACAATGAAGGCAATACGTATCAAAGACAAGACAGATATTAAAAAAGCGGACAGCTTTTTTACAGATGCAATTCTGCTGGATGCTTTCGATCCTAATAAATACGGAGGTACCGGGTTGAGCTTTGACTGGAATATCATCGGGCATATAGGTAAACGTATTTTTCTGGCGGGCGGGATAAATCCTGATAATGCAGCCGATGCGATTAAATTAGGAGTTTACGGAATCGATGTATGCAGCGGGATAGAAGCTGAGCCGGGTAAAAAAGACCATAATAAAATGAAAAAACTTTTCGATAATATACGATATTTGAGAGGTTGAATTAGACGCACGATGCATACAAGAGTAAAACCGAGTATCGAGGAATAAAATATGAAATATAAAGGCAGGTTCGGAGATTATGGTGGTTTCTATGTGCCGGAGGTTCTGATACCGGTACTGGAAGAATTGGAGGAGGCTTTCTATCGTTTCTATGAGGATGAGCAGTTCGTAACGGAGCTGGCGCAGCTCTCGAAAGAATATTCCGGCAGGCCCAGCCCGCTTTATTACGCAAAAAGATTCAGCGAGCATGTCGGCTTTAAGGTATATCTAAAACGTGAAGACCTTCTGCACGGAGGGGCACACAAAGTCAACAATACACTCGGACAGGGTCTTTTAGCCAAGTATATGGGCAAGACCAAGCTTATAGCTGAGACCGGCGCAGGTCAGCACGGACTGGCCACTGCTATGATTGGGGCCCTATTCGGGATGGAAACGAAAATCTTTATGGGCGTAACCGACATCGAGCGGCAAAGCGTCAACGTTCATAAGATGAAATTATGCGGAGCAGAAGTCATCGGCGTCGAAGGCGGGACGGGGACATTGAAAGACGCAATAAATGATGCGCTTCGGTACTGGACGGCTCACGTGACCGATACATTTTATCTTTTCGGCTCAGCCTGCGGGCCGCATCCGTATCCCACGATAGTAAAACATTTTCAAAGCTGTATCGGTAAAGAGGCCAGAGAACAATGTCTCGAACGGCTCGGCAAGCTGCCGGATATGGTTGTTGCCTGTGTGGGCGGAGGAAGTAATGCGATTGGCATTTTCTCAGGTTTTGTTGATGATAAAGACGTTAGATTGATAGGTGTCGAGGCTGGCGGCAGAAGCTTAAGCAGCGGCAAACATGCTGCAACGCTCGTAGCTGGAAAAGTTGGCATCCTGCACGGTGCGAAGGCTTATTTATTACAGGACAAGGAAGGACAGATTTATGACACCGAATCTGTCAGTGCCGGTCTGGATTACCCGGCTGTCGGGCCGGAACATTGCCTGTTAAAAGATGCCGGCAGAGCCGAATACGTTGCAGCGGAAGACGAACAAGTGCTTGACGCCTTCGGATTACTGACAAGGACCGAAGGGATACTACCCGCCCTGGAAAGCTCACACGCCCTGGCGTATCTTATCAGCCAAAAAGGCAAGCTGGATGCGGAACAAATAGCGGTTGTTAATCTTTCCGGACGGGGTGATAAGGATGTTTCAATCGTGGAGAAACATCGGCCAATAGAAGAATGATAAATATTCACTGATTCAGCATAAAAAAGGAAATTTGCAATGAGGACGTATAAAGAGGTTTTCTCGAAATTGAAAGAACAAAACAGGACGGCCCTGATACCATTTTTTGTGATAGGTGATCCTGATTTTGATACGAGCCTTGATATTGTAAAAGCAGCAATAGATGCCGGGGCTGATATTCTGGAATTAGGAATACCGTTTTCCGACCCAATAGCAGACGGCCCCACAATACAAAAAGCTGATATCCGTTCATTGAGAAACGGGATGACAGTAGCAAAGGCACTGGATTTCATACAAAAGGTCAAGGAATATCGAGATATACCAATCGGGCTGTTGATGTATTATAATCTGGTTTACCAGTATGGCATAGAGAAATTTTTCAACGATTTCCATAAGGCCGGCGTTAACAGCGTTCTTGTCGCTGATTTGAGTATTGACGATGCCGATGAGATTGCCGGTCCAGCGGAGTCAGCGGGTCTTGACACAGTTTTTATGGTAACGCCGGTTACAAAACCGGACAGAATGAAGCTTATTGCCTCCAGAACTACCGGTTTTATATATACAGTTTCAGTATTAGGCGTTACCGGCAGCAGAGAAAAACTTTCAGATATGGTTGAAGAGCTGGTTAGGAAATTGAAACAGACCACAGATGTGCCCGTATGTGTAGGTTTTGGAATCAGTAAACCTGAGCAAGCTGCGGCTACCGCCTCGGCGGGAGCTGACGGTGTGATTATCGGATCAAAAATAGTCGGATTAATCGAAAATAACCTCGATAATAAGGAAAAGAGCTTAACCGAGATTTCGACTTTTCTGCGTGAAGTTAAAAGTGCCCTTTCCCCTGCCGCCAATTAGGCCAAAAAACAAAGATTTTTTGCTATTGAGTAATGTTTTTAGTATTGATACCCGACTTATATAATCCGGTCCTTAATATTATGGTAACTCCCAGATTTTTTCACAGATTATCGCAATAAAAGGGCACGTTTTTTACGTCTAAACGTAGTAATAATAGTTTAGCAGATTTCGTAAAAGCTGATTTCCAAAAGGAGAAATCAATTTAACAATGATCTTTCTAACATATTGTGGAGGTTAAAATCATGAACAGGTATCTAATTTCAACAGGAACCATTCTTATAACTTTGTTAATGGCATGTGCTGCATTCGGCCAGAACGAAGGAAATGCCGGACAAATGCGGAATAGGAGACAGAGACTTCAGAATATGTCAGAGGAGGAAAGAGAGAAGTTTCTGACCGAAATGCGTCAGAGAAGAGCCAAATGGGACAGTATGTCCGAGGAAGAAAGAGAACGGTTCAGGACACAGATGCGTGAAAGGCTTGGCGGCCGTTTCGGCTTAAGAAAAGAAGAACAGCTTAAAGCTATCGAAACAATTGAGGCACAGCTTAAGAAATTTAAGGCAGCCCTTCAAAAGGTCGAGACGGAAGAAGCCGGCAGGCTTCAAGAGTTGTCTGAAGAGGAAAGAACCAAATTTAATGAAAAGATGGCACAGGTAGCTCGTGAACGACAAGCAACAATCCGTTCGATCGAACGACAAACCACTATACTCAGAGGTCCAAGGCAACGAAGTGCAGACACGCAGATACCCATTAATGAGCTAAGAGCGGTTTACAACCAAGCGATGGAAGAAAAGGCAACCAAGACAGCCGAACATCTGAGCAAGCTGATTAGCCAGTATCAGGACGGATCAAGAGCACCGGGGACACGTAGGCCACGGCAAAGACCTGAACGATTAGAAAGGCCGCCCAGACCGGGACGAGGCGCCGGACAGAGCTCCAGAGCAGGCAGAAGAGCACCAGGCTTTGAGCTAAGCAGCTTTGACGGCAAGCCGATCCGCCTTTCCGATTATAGAGGCAAAATCGTAGTGCTGGAATGGATGAACTTCGAGTGCCCGTTCTCCCGATACCATTACGAGACAAAAAATACGATGGTTGAGCTTGCAAATAAGTACAAAAACAAGAACGTCGTATGGCTTGGAGTAAACAGTACAAATCATACAACACCTGCAGCGAATAAAACTTTTGCAAGTAAACACAAACTGCCGTATGCGCTCCTTGATGACAGGTCAGGAAAAATCGGCAGAACTTACGGCGCTGAGACAACACCCCATATGTTTATTATAAACACGAACGGAAGGATTGTGTACGAGGGCGCCATTGATAACTCACCGATGGGCCAAAATAAAGAAGGTGTCGTGAATTACGTTGATAACGCACTGGCGGAACTAACAGCAGGTAAGGTCGTAAGCACGGCAAAAACCAAGCCCTACGGCTGCACTGTTAAGTACGCCCAATAATACCAGGCAGGATCCTGAAAGTAATAGAGGCTCTTCTTTGCCAAAGGATGTTTTTATTAAAACCTATTGGCAAAGAGGAGTCTTTTTTTTAAAATACAACGGCTCGCAAACAACCAATTAACAAATTTTTCAGTATAATTAA
>JASFMF010000238.1:0-4360 GCA_050117705.1 Phycisphaerales bacterium | reverse complement strand
CCGGATGAGGAAGCTGAGAAAATACAGACCGTCGGCGCCGCGATTGACTATATCGTAAATATTGCACAAACCAAAAGCCAGGGATAACGAACAAGTTCAGTATGGGTAAACGGCAAGTTGTTATTACGGGCTTAGGTTGTGTCACCGCCTTGGCAGAGTCTGCTGATGAGCTTTTTGCTGCGCTGTGCGAGGGTAAAAGCGGCATTTCCACCATAGAATCTTTCGATACCACCGCGTATCCTGTAAGGTTCGGGGGCGAGGTCAAGAGTTTTGACGCTACCAAATACCTCGACAAACGCGAGAGCAAGCGAATGGACCGCTTTACACAATTCGCAATGGCCGCGGCCATGCAGGCGGTTAAAGATGCCGATCTTGACTTTTCAAAAGAAGATATTTTACGGGCGGGAGCCATTGTAGGTACGGGTATTGGGGGTTTAAAGGAAATAGAAGACCAGCACATCAGGATTTTAACTAAAGGTCCATGTAAGGTATCTCCTTTCTGTGTTCCAAGACTTATGTCCAACGCCGCCAGTGGAACCATCGCCATTAATTACGGCCTGCGAGGGCCTAATTTTTGTGTTACCAGCGCCTGTGCTTCGGGCAGCCATGCCGTCGGAGAAGCATTCTCCGCTATTGTCGCCGGGCGAAGTGATATTATGATAACCGGCGGTGCCGAAGCAGCTCTTACACCGTTAGGATTGGCCTCATTCTGTGCCGCACGGTCACTAAGCTTACGGAACGACAATCCGCAGGCAGCTTCAAGACCTTTTGACAGAGACAGAGACGGCTTTGTTCTGTCCGAAGGTGCCGGAATTTTGGTTTTGGAAGAAGCAGAACATGCCAGAAAACGCGGAGCACAAATATACGCCGAATTGCTCGGATACGGCGCCACAGATGACGGTTATCACATCACAGCCCCCTTGCCGGATGGTAATGGTGCTGCGATAACGATGAAACAGGCGTTGGATGATGCCGGCCTTAAGCCGGAAAAGATTGACTATATTAACGCGCACGGGACAGGCACCGAACTGAATGACCTAGCTGAAAGTTCGGCCATCAAGTCCGTTTTCGGCGAGCACGCATATAACTTACTCGTTAGTTCTACAAAAAGCTCTCTCGGCCATCTGCTCGGCGCCAGCGGTGCAGTGGAGCTTATAGTATGCTCAAAAGTTATCAACGAATCCACTATCCCACCCACTATTAATCTTGAAAACCAGGATGAACGCTGCGACCTCAAAATGGATTATGTACCCTTAAAAGCCCGGCAGGCCAAAGTCAATTACGCAATGAGCAATTCTTTCGGCTTCGGCGGCCATAATGCAAGCCTTGTAGTGGGAAAGTTTTAATCCGGTCGTTTAGCGTCGTCCCGTTTTAAGTTTTTAGGTATATATGTCCCTGCTGTTTTAATCACGTCGAATACTTCCTCTATTGTGGTCAGTAAATAGCTTGAAATTGGGGACGCTTTGCATTATTGTTCTGTGAAATTGAAATTTATAGCTAAACCTGAATTGTCAAAGTACAGGAACCTGTCGAACGGATGAATATTTTCGTTGCTATTTTATGCCTGGTTGGTGGGTTGGTGATACTATGGAAATGTGCCGAGTTTTTAGTGGCCGGTGCGGTCAGCCTGGCGCATCGGCTCGGTATCAGTTCATTAGTCGTCGGCCTTACAGTTGTGGCTATGGGCACTTCGGCTCCAGAGATGGCTGCGAGTATTGCCGGTGTCCTGCGTCAGACCGCTGGCGGCGATATAGCCATCGGAAACGTTTTCGGTTCTAATATTGCAAACCTGGCCCTTGTAGGCGGCCTGGTGGCGCTTATTCGGCCTTTGATTGTCAAAAAGAAGACGTTAAAACGCGAAATACCGATTATGCTCCTTGCCGCACTGCTTCTATGGCCACTTTTGCAAAACTCACATCTGTCGAGACTGGAAGGAATCCTCCTGCTGGTCGTATTTTCAGGATTTATACTGCTGATGGTTTATTTGGCACACAAAGAACCCGCTCAGGACGAGCAACAGGAACAGATTCCCGGACCTGATACGAAACCTGAAATACAGGACATGAAAAAATGCATTCTGTATGTCGCAATCGGGCTGGCAGGCTTGGCACTGGGTGCAAAACTTGCCGTCGAGGGTGCCGTGGTAATCGGCAGAAAAGTCGGTCTTAGCGAAGGCGTTATCGCGCTGACTATCATCGCGCTGGGGACTTCACTACCGGAGCTTGTAACCTGCGTGGTCGCCGCCATAAAAGGCCAGCACGACATATCAGTCGGCAATCTTGTCGGCTCGAATATATTCAATACGCTTCTCGTTGTCGGCGGAGCGGGCTTAGTCCGGCCGTTTACGGTCGCACAGCGGTTCGCCGGAGGGGCCGATTACTGGATTATGATTATTGTAGGCGTCGTTTTTACCCTGCTAATCCTTATCGACAGGCGCACTCTTACCCGCGTGAGCGGCGTATTATTGTTGTGTGGATATGTCGGGTATATAGTGTATTTGTTAGCGTACAGCGAGGCGGCCGGATTGAGGTGACGTTACGATGACAGCTTCATCAGGCTTACTTCTATTCCCGAAGATTGAATTTCCCCGGCAAGCTTCATTCTCCATTCGCCGGCATCATCCATTGTCACATATACAATACCATCGATGTCCGTAGGTCTTTCGATGTCCTCTGTCACAAGCGCACAGACCCTTTCTCTTCCGAGCTTACCCGCCAGTAACCCAAACTCAAAGACGACATTTTGCCGGGCTTGAGCTTTCTGCGGGCCACGTTCATCCGGTGTCAGCAGTGCGACCGCGAAACCGATATTCGCATATTCCTCAAATCTTTTGGCAATACCGCGCCCCCTGTTTTCCTGCTCATGCAGGACAACCGTTTTCAGGTCAAGCTCATTGGCAAAGTCAACGACCTTCTGTTTTGCCTGCTCATCGCCGCCGTGGATTACAAGAATATCATGCCCGAATCGTCCCGCCTGCGATGGCCCCTCTCCCGCCGTGGACTTATCATCCGGCCAAAATTCCATTATCTCTTTAATAAGCGACTTCAGCAGCACCGCTGCACGCGACAGGCCCTCCACGAACGCCTCGTGATGCTTTATCTCCGACAGATGGCCGCGTAAGCTTATTTTCTTATAGCTTATCCACGTAAACTCATACACGTGCCCGTCTCTCTCACCGAATATGTTCTCAAGAGCCACCTTCGTATCACGATGCCACTGCTGAAAATCGGCTGATTTGAAATTATGTGTCTTTAACCCCTCAATTTTAAGGAGCTGCTCCTTCAGTTCCGTTATAGCTTTTTGCTTTTCCATAATAAATTCAATTTACTGCAATTACCCGCCCTGTCAATAACAATCTTCCCGCCGATTGTTTATTTTTCACTTCACCCCGGCCTGCTCGGGAAAATTCAATGCAGCGAAATCACCGTGATGTTTTTTGGCCGCCTCATCATAGGCTCTCGCGGCATCTATTTGTTTATCGAAGTGGCCGAGATGAAAGTTTCGGCCATTTGAAAAGATGGTCGCACACCATTTTCCATTAGGAGAGCGAAAAGAGACACCTTTGTATTTCGAGTGAGTTTTTTTGTTTGTTTTGGGTCTGTTTCTGGCGTTCTGTGTTCTGGTAGCAAGGCGTAGATTTGCTTTTCTGTTGTCGAGGCCGTTACGATTGATGTGGTCAACGTACATTCCATCGGGTGCATTTAATATTTCTCGGTGCATGTGTACGGCTTTTGTTTTTCGTCCGCCGAGGCAAATCTGCCGGACGGCGTAGTGCGTACGCGTGCCTTTCGAGACATGCCATTTGTAACGGGTTTGAGTGTAGTAGTCGCAGGGGTCCACGATAGCGTGCATTCCACGTGTCAGCGGTATCTTTCTGAAGGCATAGCCGTAACGTATAAGCCGGTACAGAAGAACGGGAAGAACTAATATACGTTCAAGCCGGTCTGGAATGTTGAAGCGAACTTCGATGTTGCCGTCCCCAGGAGTAGTGAATTAGAGATTAGTTGATTAGAGAATTGGTTAATTAGTTAATTTTTGAAATGTCATCGCTTAGCGACCTCCTTAAATAATCAATTATCAATAATCGATAATCAATCCGGAGGACAAAGTCCTCCTACTATTGGAGCGCCCCTACAGTTTTGGCGAAAATTTTGGGAATTTTCAAAAAAATAAAATCGCTAAGTGCTTATGTTGAAGTGACTAAAAATTTTGGCAAAAATTTTATTTTTCCATTTACCCCCCTACGCTTTTGGCAAATATTTTTGTTTCTTCTTGATTTTTCAGCCGTTTTGTGGTATTGGATTCTTTGCTCATCTTATCCCTCATCCCGAGTGCAAGATCCTGCCATTATGGCGGACCA
>JASFMF010000237.1:0-4360 GCA_050117705.1 Phycisphaerales bacterium | reverse complement strand
AGCTATATTACTTCACTTTGTTACTGGCTCGGCAATCTATACTGGTTGATACCGGTTACGGTTATCGGCTGGATTGTTTTTTGTCTCTATACCGCCCTGCTATGGCCGATACTGGCATTATGTTTGCGTTATTGCAGAGCCAGAAAAATCCCGTTATTTCTCGCATCGGCAATATTAATCGTAGCCATCGAACGAATGCAGGGTTTCTTCCTGGGCGGCTTCTTCTGGCGTTTCCTCGCACACAGCCAGTACCAAAACACAGAGCTTATCCAGATAGCCGACATTTTCGGCGCCGACGGGATTTCGTTCTTAATCGCAATGGTAAACGGCCTGCTGGCCGAATTAATAATCGATGCTCTGCGTTTCGTGGGCAGCATCCTCAAATTCGAAGTATTCGAGGATGGCCCTTTCCGAAAGATTATTTCCATAATTAGTAATTTAATAAAAACCGCAGTGGTAATTTCCGCCGTAGCCGCCACCATCATGTACGGAAGATGGAGAATCAACCAGGAAGATGAATATATCCAGCCCGGCCCATTAGTCGCATCTTTACAGTCGAACGTCCCCCAATCGGTAAAAAGAACATTTAAGTCCGGCGAAGAATTATTCAACGGACTGATGGAGCATAGCAAAGAAAGCGCAAAAGCCGGCGCTGAGCTGATTATTTGGCCCGAAACAATGGTACAGGCAATATTGGATACAAAAATCTGGCCGCTTTTCCAATCCCCTGAGACTTTCGCAGCACTCGATAACGCTCTCAAAGAGCACGCCAAAGACACTGCCTTCGTCCTCGTCGGCGCATACGGTGGAGAGGTTAAACAGGATGGCATGGAAAATTACTTGGCAAGATACAACTCGGCATTTTTCTACCACAACGACGGGCAAAAAGACCCCAATCGATATGACAAAATACATCTCGTACCATTCGGCGAATTTCTGCCGTTTAAAAGAAAATGCCAGTGGCTCTACAATTTCTTAATGAAATTTACGCCCTACAATTATGATTATTCCCTTGATGCCGGCACGGAATATACTGTCTTTGAAATGACCGGAAAAAATAACCAGACAGAGAATTACAAATTCGGTGTAATGATTTGTTATGAGGACACAGTCCCCGCTATTGCCCAGAAATTTGCTTTGGATAAGAACGGTAAAAAGAAACTCGACTGGCTTGTAAATATTAGTAACGACGGCTGGTTCGTCCGTTTTAAGGAAAATGAAGTCCTGCCAAGTGCAGAGCTCGCCCAGCACGTCACCACTTGTGTATTCAGGGCGATTGAAAACAGACTCAGCATTGTGCGAAGTGTCAATACCGGCATAAGCTGTGTAATAGACAGCTCCGGGCGTATAGAAAACGGATTTTTAGCAGGAACTTTACCACCTTCAGCTATGGCAAGAACAGGTATGCAGGGATGGTTACTCGACAGAGTATGTATAGACAGAAGAACAACTTTTTTTAGCAAATACGGCGAATGGCCGGGTTTTTGCTGTGAACTCTGTCTTCTATTATTCATAATAGTAATGTTTTCAACCGGAATTTTAAGAAGCAGAAAATCTAAAATTTCTTCATCGGGGCTGCCAGATGGAACATAAATTTAATAAAGCTAAAACACAAAGGTACAAAAAAACAGGTGCCACCGCCTTTTGCACTTCGCTTTTTGTTTGCCTTATGGTTTTTGTGTTCGGATGTGAAAACCCGCTGCAAATGCTGTCGAATGATTCTGATACGAACGACAAAAAAACTACCTGGGAACAATCTCTCCGAATCCTACAGCAGGGTCTGGCCGACAACGACGCTTTAGTTAGGGCACGTACTATTGAAGTGGTCGCATCGACTCAACAGCTCAGGCTGATGCCTACGGTACATCGATTATTACAGGATGAGGTTGTGCCGGTCAGATTCGCAGCCACTTTGGCCATCGGTGACCTCGAATACCCTCACGCCAGAAAGCTGGTCAAACAATTGCTGAAAGACCCGGATATGAATGTCGTAATGGCTGCTGCTTACGCAATGAGCAGGTTCGGTTCAACTGAGTATCTCGAGGTTTTTCAAAAAGCAATAAAAAGCAACGACCAAACGGTCAGAGCCAACGCAGCTCTAATACTTGGTAAAATCCGCAGTAAAAGTTCCCTCAAACTACTTAAAATTGTACAGGAAGATGAAGAATCCAGCGATAAAGTAAGATTTCAGGCACTGGAGGCCAGGGCCAAACTTGGTGACGAAGAGGTATTACAGAAACTATGGGCAATAATCTATAGTGCCTACGCCGATGACAGAATTATGGGCATAAGAGCACTGGGAGCTTTGGGGGCGCTGGGTACTCCTAAAATCAAAGACATCCTGATTACGAAATTGGATGATGATATTGTCGAGGTTCGTCTGGCCGTTGCAGAACAGCTCGGCAGGCTTGGAAACAGTGCCGGAGCACCGGAAGTTCTCGATGTTTTCACGAAAAAATTCAATACAGGCCCGGATAAGCAGGCCAACGAACGCATTAACGTGCTTACAGCCATGGCGATTGGTCAAATTTGCACGCCTTCGCTGACAAAACACCTGCCGGAACTGCTCCAAAACGAATCAAAATTTGTACGCATCGCCGCCGCCAACGCTGTTCTTCAGTGTGGAAAATGAGAGAATTGACCCTTGAAAATACTATGTTATCGGATTTAGCACGCTCTTTTTCTCATCATTCACTTTAATTTGGGCTATTTACCAAAAATAACTTGACCTTTCATAGCTTAAAACGTAAAATTATAGTATATATTATAGGCAATATCAGGGACTGGAGTCCATTTTCCGAACCCATACACCAATTGAACTCAGGCTCGGAAATGACAGGTGTTGGGTAAATTGGAAAACCTCCAGGTCTTGTTATCGAGTTTAGGGCGTCCCTGTAAGGGGACGATGGGTGTATTGAAAAGAAACACATAGTTATCGAAAGGAGCCTGTTTTGAGCACGCTTACGAAGGTCTTAATAATTCTGTTGACGATATCCTCAATCCTCCTCTGCGGCATCGTCTGTACATATGTCGCCAACGCCGAAAATTTCAGGGAAAAATATAATAGCCAGAGATCAAGACTTCAGGCAGCAACGCGGAGTGAGGAAAACGCAGAGAAACAGTTAAATCAAACAGTTGCACAGGCAAACCAACTGGAAGAAAACCTCAAGGGCCAGATTAATAAACTCCAGATTCAGGCCAATCAACTTCAAACACAAGTCGCTGAGGCCAGAAGGCAGGCGGCCGCCGCCCTTGAACAGGAGAATAAATGGAGAGATATTAATATAGAATTCTCAAGAATAAATGACGAAAAAGAAAATCACCTGAAACAAACACTTGCCGAGCTAAAGAACGTTGAAGCACAACGAATCGAAAACGAAAGAGAGCTTGAAGAAACCACGGCGTCTCTTATTGAAAAAATGGCAATCATAAATGACCTGGAAACAAGATTGAGACAATTGCTCGAAGAAAAAACAGCATTGCAAAACAATGTGAACCGGTATATGCAACGAGGTGGAAAAATCATTGCACCCGCCGCCCCGGTCACTACGACAAGAGACCGCGTCCGGGTCGCTCCTCCGGCAACGGATATCGGCCTCAAAGGAAGAATAAACGCAGTGAACCTTGAAACCAATTTAGCAGAGATATCCATCGGCACTGCACACGGTGTAAAACAAGGCATGAGATTCCACGCAGTTCGCGGCGACAGGTTTATTTGTGACATTGTAATTTTAGACGTCCAGCCGGAAAAAGCCATCGGAACACTGGAACTTATGAGAATTACACAGGAACAGCCTAAAATCGGTGATAATGTAAGTACTAATTTATAAATAACTCACAACATATAGTATATGAGGTTGATATATGAGTCCCAATGGACCAACCCGCAGCAAAAAGGCAACAATACCTGACAACGTATACACGATTATCCTTGCTATAGCGTTTTGTGCAGTGCTGGCTACCGCAGCACTCGTAGCATATAAGTGCCACAGTCAGTACGGAACTTTTTTTCAGATACCTGTATAAATTTCACTATTGACAATACCGCTCTATATATATAAAAATAGCCAGTAATAAATTACGGTTTCCAAAAGTTTCTAATCTGGGAAATCAAGAAAGGAGTCGAAAGTGGTACTGGACGCGATCTTAGGTTGGTTTAGCATGGATATGGGTATCGACCTTGGTACCTGCACTACCCTGGTTTGTGTCCGCGATAAAGGTATTGTCCTCAACGAACCCTCCGTCGTTGCCGTTCGCAAAGGAACCAATATTGTTTTAAATAATGGCGAAGCTGTTGGTCTCGTTGCGCGCGGAATGTTAGGTAAAACACCCGGGTCAATTAGTGCAATAAGACCTCTCA
>JASFMF010000236.1:0-4367 GCA_050117705.1 Phycisphaerales bacterium | reverse complement strand
CTGATTTTGCCGGTTCAACAGTTGTACACACAGTTGGTGGATTCGCGGCACTTGTGGGAACTGTGATTCTGAAAGCCCGAGAAGGGAAATATAATATAGACGGCAAACCTGCCGCTATACCCGCCCACAGTATTCCGTTGGCATCTTTGGGTGTGTTTATTCTCTGGTTCGGATGGTTCGGATTCAATGCAGGCTCGACATTGGGCGTCACGGACGGCTCGGTTATTGGGCGAGTGGCAATCAACACAAACCTGGCTGCCGCATTAGGCGGGATTGGCGCTATGATTACTGTATGGAAAAGATATGGCAAACCGGATTTATCGATGGCAATGAACGGTGCTTTAGCAGGCCTTGTAGCTATAACTGCACCCTGTGCCTTCGTTGAACCCTGGGCGGCAATAGTGATAGGAGCGACTGCCGGTATTATGGTCGTACTTGGAGTCGAGTTTCTTGATAAACTCCAAATCGATGACCCTGTCGGAGCAGTACCTGTTCACGGTGTTTGTGGAGTGTGGGGGACACTTTGTGTTGGAATTTTCGGTAAACAGGCATTAGGATTAGCTAATAATGGTTTTATCTACGGTGGCAATCCAATGCAATTAGGTATTCAAATTGTTGGTAGTATTAGTACAATAGGCTTTGTGGTCGTTGGCATGGGTATAGTATTTAAGCTGATTGATTTGACTATCGGGTTGAGAGTCAGCCGGGAAGAAGAGCTCAGAGGATTAGATATTGGCGAGCACGGTATGGAGGCTTATGGCGGCTTTCAGATATTCAGCACAAGTTAAACCTGTGTCAGCATAAAAGGTGAAAGAATGAAATTAATAATCGCATATATTCAACCTCATAAATTGAAGGATGTGAAAAAGGCATTATATAAGGCTCAAGTTTTCAAGATGTCCGTGACAAATGCGCTGGGTTGTGGAGAGCAACATGGTTATGAAGAAAGTTACAGAGGTATTAAGTTCGAGGTGAATCTACTCAAGAAAGTAAGACTTGAGATAGGTGTAAATGAAGATTTCTTGGATAAAACCATAAACGCTATCATAGCCGGTGCCAAGACAGGGCAGATAGGAGATGGTAAGATATTCGTAATAGATTTACCCGAGTGTATTCGTATTCGTACAGGTGATAAGGGTAATAAAGCAATTGGTTAAAGAATGAAATTAACGATAAAGACTATAAAAACTTTTTGAAAGGAACAATAATAATGGCTCCAAAGAATTTTTTTGAATTCGCCCAAAAAAACAACGCGAAAATGGTCGACCTGAAATTCGTAGATTTTCTGGGCACATGGCAGCACTGCTCATACCCTATAGATACCTGGGATGAGAGCACTTTCGTGGATGGTGTTGGCTTTGATGGTTCATCGATTCGCGGTTGGCAGGATATCCACATGTCCGATATGCTGGCGGTACCTGACCCGGCTACTGCGGTGCTTGACCCATTCTTTAAGAATCCGACGGTTAGTGTCATCGCTAATATTGTTGACCCGATTACCAAAGAAGACTATACCCGTGACCCTCGTCACGTTGCGCGCAAAGGAGCAGCTTATCTGAAAGAAACCGGAATAGCCGACATTTGTTATATCGGGCCAGAACCGGAGTTTTTCATATTTGATGAGGTCCGCTATCAGCAGAATCAATATACAGGAATGTATCAGATTGATTCTGTTGAAGGTGCCTGGAACACAGCGCGCTTTGAAGAGCCGAACCTGGGTTATAAACCGAGTTTCAAGGGCGGCTACTTTCCGGTCAGCCCAACAGACACCTACCATGACCTGCGTGGCGATATGGTCGCTGAAATGCAAAAGGTTGGTATCGTGGTCGAAGCGCACCATCATGAGGTAGCAACCGCCGGTCAGGCCGAGATTGATATGCAGTTCGATGAACTGTTAAAGATGTGCGACCAGTTTATGTGGTACAAATACATCATCAAGAATGTAGCTAAACTTAACGGCAAAACAGTGACATTTATGCCTAAACCGGTTTTCGAAGACAACGGAAGTGGAATGCACACGCATTTATCTTTGTGGAAAGGCGGCAAGACATTAATGGCAGGTGATAAGTACGCCGGCTTAAGTGAACTCGGCCTCTTTGCAATTGGCGGCATTCTGAAACATACACCCGCGATTTTAGCCTTTGCCGCGCCGACAACAAATTCTTATCGTCGGCTTGTTCCCGGCTTTGAAGCACCGGTGAATCTTGTGATGAGCGCCCGTAACCGCTCGGCCGCCGTTCGTATCCCGATGTATTCGAGTAGCCCGAAGGCAAAAAGACTTGAGTTCCGATGCCCCGACCCAACTGCTAACGGCTATTTAGCATGGACGGCAATGTTAATGGCAGCTCTTGATGGTATTGAAAACAAGATTGACCCCGGAGAACCGCTGGATCAGGACATCTATGAGCTGAGCGCGGATGAATTGGCTAAACATAAACATACACCAGCTTCACTTGCAGATGCGGTTGATGCGCTTGAAAAAGACTATAATTTCCTGACCGCTGGCAATGTGTTTACTAATGACCTGGTGGAGATGTGGGTTAAATGGAAACGTGAAGAGGAACTGGATCCGATGGCTCTACGGCCGCATCCTTATGAGTTCCATCTTTACTATGATAGTTAATGTTATACGACTTACCTAAGGTATTGGTATTTCGTTGTTGGCAAGGCTTGCCTGCTACTACCATGCTTGTTATGGGCGGTTTAGCAAAGCAAGCCTTTTCCAACAAAAAAACCTCTAAATTTACCGGTCATAGTTGTTGAGAATTCCAGCAATTTAATTAATATTGGCCGAATTTAGTGCGCAGGCAACCTGTTATTAGTGGCACTACTAACTCTATGATTACAACTTATGGTATATATTAGAGAAATACAATTATCATACTTAAGAAAGTAGCGTATACTATCAATAAGGTACTTTTAACTGTCTCCATTGTACAAAACCGGAGGCAATTCGAGAAACGGACACAATAATAGAAACGAATCAAATGAGTTTGAAACCGAAACAACATGGTTTATATGAGCCTCGACGTGAACACGATGCCTGTGGCATCGGTGCAGTTGTAAACATCTCCGGAAAAAAGGAACACTCTATTATTGAATATGGCAAGCAAACCCTAATCAATCTTCACCACCGTGGCGCAGCCGGGGCCGATGAGACCACAGGCGATGGAGCAGGGATTTTATTTCAGATTCCGCATGAGTTCTTCGCTTCAGAATGTGAAAAGCTAAGCTTCGCACTTCCACCGGTTGGTCAATATGCAGTAGGTCTGGTTTTCGGTTCAAAACAAGCAAAACTCAGAGAGCAATGCGATGAAATATTAGAAGCTGCAATTAGCTACTATGGCATGAACGTATTAGGGTGGAGAGATGTGCCAACTTCCAGCGATTGTCTCGGCAAGATAGCCCTTCAAGCGGAGCCTTCTATCAGGCAAATTTTCGTGGATGGGGCCGGTATAAAAGATGAAGTGCTGGAGAGACGTTTATATCTGGCACGCAAGCGAACCGAGCGACTGGTCATAAAAAAACTTGGTGACAAAGGCCAGGACTTTTATATAACCTCGCTTTCCTGTAAAACCATCTGTTACAAGGGCATGTTCATGGCCTGGCAATTGTTCTCATATTACCCCGACCTTGCAGATGAACGTCTGAAATCTGCGCTTGCAATTGTCCATCAGCGTTACAGCACAAATACATTTCCGAACTGGCAGCTGGCCCAGCCTTTCCGCTGCATAGCGCATAATGGTGAAATAAATACTCTAAGCGGTAACCAAAACTGGATGCGAACCCGCGAGACTGTCATGGCCAGTGACGTTTTTAGTGACGATATCAAAGACTTATTACCCATACTACCGGCTGGGATGAGTGACTCTGCGTGTTTCGACGGTATGCTTGAACTTCTGGTCCGCTCAGGCAGAAGTATGCCTCATTCTATGATGATGATGATTCCGGAAGCCTTCGGGCCAAAGTATCATATCAGTACGGACAAGCGTGCATTTTATGAGTATCACGCATCAATAATGGAACCATGGGACGGGCCGGCGGCAATGGTATTTACCGATGGACGAATCATCGGAGGAATGCTCGACCGCAATGGCCTGAGACCCTGCCGGTACCTTGTTACAACAGATGGCTTGGCAATTATTGCCAGTGAAGCAGGTGTTGTGGAATTTCCACCTGAAAAAATTCGAAGAAAAGGACGACTGCGTCCGGGGCATATGTTTTTAGTTGATACAGTTGAACAACGAATAATCTCTGATAACGAAACAAAGAGTAAGATCGCCCGACAAAAACCATATCGCCGGTGGCTGGATGAAAACAGGATTGAGCTTCGGGGTCTTTTTGATGCACCCAAACTCGTTAAGAGC
>JASFMF010000235.1:0-4376 GCA_050117705.1 Phycisphaerales bacterium | reverse complement strand
AATGGATAATAAAGCGAATATTATAATAAGGTTGGTATTTTCAGTATTTTTCACAGTGCTGTGCGTGTCAGTTACTGCGAATGGGAGAACTTACTACGTTGATGATAATGCCTCCGGTGCTAATGACGGCTCCTCGTGGGCAAACGCCTTTAATTACCTGCAGAGCGCCCTCTCTGTTGCCGGCGATAATGATGAAATCAAAGTGGCTCAGGGTATTTACACACCCGGCGATGGATTCACGGCCGACCCTAATGATACTTTTTCGGATTCCAGAGATGCGACATTTGAGCTTGTCAATGATGTGGTTCTCACGGGCGGTTATGCCGGAGTCGATTCGGAAGAACCTGGTATCAGAGACATTGAAGTGTACAGGACGATTTTAAGCGGAGATTTGGATGGTGACGATATCGATATTATCAGCGCTGAAGACCAGATTGATATACCAAGGATAGCGGACAATTGCTGGCATGTCATTACCTGTAAAAGTAATGCCGTCCTTGACGGGTTCGCCGTTGTCGGTGGAAATGCGGATGGATTGGTTATTAGTAGCGATGATTCCCGCAAGCTGGGTGGCGGCATGTTTATTGTCTCTGGCTCTCCAACGGTAATCAACTGCACCTTTATCGCAAACTATGGAGACCATTACGGCGGTGCCGTCTACAATTCTTCAGATAACACAAATATAATCGATTGCGTATTTGAGAGAAACAGCTCACGCGGTGGAGGAGGCGGGATATACAACAACCAATGCAGCCCGAATATAACCAATTGCATATTTACGCGAAACTCAACCGAGCCGTATGATGGCGGCGGAATATACAATTGCAACAGCAATTCCGTTATAACCAACTGCACGTTTGCTGATAACTGGGCGGCATCCGACGGCGGTGGAATGTATAACGAAGGCAGCACCCCGACCCTGACCAATTGCACGTTCAGAGAGAATCATGCGCTTAACGACGGCGGCGGGATATGCAACGATGAGAGTAATCCTAATCTGGCTAATTGTACATTCATCGGAAACACAGCAAATACTGGTGGTGGCGGGATATGCAACAAATACAGCAGTACAACTTTGACCAATTGTGCATTCATAGGCAATTCAGTACGTAATCAGAGTGGCGGTATATGTAATATTATGAAGAGCCTGAGCGGAGACAGCCCGATCCTCAGAAACTGCTTATTCATTAGAAACCGGTCAGGCTTTCGTGGTGGCGGGATATACAACCATTCATGCGAGCCGGTCCTGACTAATTGTACGTTTGCTGTGAACTGGGCAGGAGATGGCAATGCCTTATATTGCAAATCTGACGACGAACGGAATACCGTGACATTGTCCAACTGTATTCTTTGGGACCTCGGCGATGAAATATGGAATGACGACAACTCAATAATCAACATCTCCTACAGTAACATTTGGGGCGGCTGGCCCGGTGAAGGCAATATTGATATGGACCCGTTATTTGTGGACATATCAGGCCCGGACTATAGATCCGGTACCGAAGACGACAATTATAAACTGTCACCTTTATCACCCTGTATTGATGCAGGCGACCCGAATTATGTACCTGAGCCGAATGAAACAGACCTTGATGGCGATCGGCGTATTGTAAACAGCCTAATAGATATGGGAGCCTATGAATTCCAGGGCCGGATATATGTCGATGATGATTCTCCTTACGAGATATGGCGAGGTGAGCCTGAAATCGACTACCCTGATGAAGACGGAACCGAAACCCGCCCGTTCAGGACCATTCAGGAAGCCATCGATATAGCAAAAGACGGATATACTGTTCTGGTTCGGCCGGGTGTGTACAATAAAATTGATTACAGGGGCAAGGCAATAACGGTTGCCGGCACCGAAGGCGCGGCTGTGATTGAGGCTTCGTCGAGAGACCCCGCAGCCAGCCGGGACGCAGTGACTTTCCACACAGGCGAAGGGCCCGGCAGTGTGCTGAAAAACTTTGTCATTAAAAATAGTAATATTGCAATATCTCTTAACTTCAGCAGCCCCAAGATTCATAATGTCACAATTGTAGACAATGATTTCGGCATAGCAGCTTATGAAAATTCAAATCCTGAAATAAGAAACTGTATTCTTTGGGACAACAGGGATGGAGACTTATTCCAATGTGAAGCCCAGTATAGCTGCATTGAAAGTGGAATCCGGGGAGAAGGCAACATAAGTGTTAATCCGCTGTTCGTCGATACAGCCAACGGTGATTATCACTTGAAAAGCGAAGGCTGGCGCTGGAATACAGCCAGCCAGTCATGGACATGGGATGATGTGACGAGTCGATGCGTAGATGCAGGCGACCCGGATTGGCCGCTTGGTGATGAATTGATGAGTGTGCCGCGTGATCCGGATAATATGTACGGCTTAAACAGACGTGTCAACATGGGAGCCTATGGCGGTACGTGTCAGGCCAGTGTTCCTCCACTTGACTGGGTGCCTCCGGAGCAGGAGGATAGAACTGCTCCCGAACCTAATCCAGCTCAATGGGCTTTTGGCGGCGCACCGCAGATGGTCTCCAGGGGAGGAAGAACATATGTCGAATGGACTATGACGGCGCTTGAGGCAACAGATGCCAGCGGGCTGGTGGAGTATTTCTTCAAGTGTACTACTAACGCAGCCTTAAGCAGCAGTTGGCAGAGGTCACCTGAATATAGCATTTTAACAGATTGGGAAAGCGGGCAGAACCAGCGTTTTCGTGTCAAGGCACGTGACCTCTACGGCAATGAAACCGCGTGGTCCGAGGAATGGCCGGCTCCGGAGCCGGATGAAGATACAACCGCACCCACGCCTAATCCGGCCCAGTGGGCCCAGGATGGCTCGCCGCGGGAAGTTAACATAGGAGGTGGAGTATTCGATTACTATATTGAGATGGAGGCGGAAGAGGCCACAGATGCCAGCGGATTTGTGGAGTATTTCTTCGAGTGTACCACAAACTCCGATTATAGCAGTGGCTGGCAGAGCTTGTCTACATACAACATTCCGATAGGAAGGCGTGGACAAGGCCATCGTTTCCGTGTCAAGGTTCGTGACCTTTACGGCAATGAAACTGCATGGTCCGATGAACAAACGGCCAATTAGTCGGCGGACATACAGGAGTGTATATAAAAGATTTGTTGATAGTTAGCTGAATAACCAATATTATACGAACTGATTTATGTGTGTGAGTGTGGAGTTAGAATGCACATAGTAACCGAGCCAAAATCGGTTGGCTTTTGGGTGGGAAGGCTTTGTGTGAAACAAAAGCCGCGCAGAGCGTTTAGTCTGATTGAGCTGCTGGTGGTGGTTGCGGTGATATCGGCTTTGATGGGTATTTTACTGCCGGTACTGGGGAAGGTACGTCAGCAGGCTCGGACGATTGTCAGTACGAATAACCAGCGGCAGATTGTGACGGCTGCGAACCTGTTCGCTGCGGATAACGATGAGCAGTATCCCGAATCGGTTGCTACCATAGGGGATTACAAGTCTTACTGGAACTGGCAGGAACCAACTGTTTTAACCGGTTACCGCGCACGCAGTCCCGGCATGTATCGTTCCATGAGCGCTTACATGCGGAGATATATCGAAGACGCCGGTGTTATGTATTGTCCTAATGCTCCTCGAAGATACACGTACCTTCAGGACGTCTGGAATGCCGGCGATGAGTGGGACAACCCGGAAACGGACCCCATAGAAGACCCGCTGAGCGGAACGTATTGCTTTTACTGGAACTATACAGGCTATCTGGAAGAGAGGGACTATCTTTTCAAAGGTCCGCGCAGTTCTTCATCAGGCCGGCGACAGAGTAAACTGCTCGTGAGCGATTACTTCGGATACGACCATTATCGAAGTCCGAATTGCTACGGCAGTTGCGAGAGGTTCACAGGGGCTTCTGTCACTGAAGGAACGTTACTTTCCTCGGCATACTGGTCCAGCCGCAAGGATAGAGCCGGGGCGGCCGTGCCGAATATCAAGTTGCAGGCCGGCTATGCAGATGGGCATGTCGAAAAATATTCTTCCTCGGATACATTGACTATGAGAGTTATATGGAAACCGGAGATCGGCGAGCCTTATCCTTATGGCATCGGGCCGGGTAACTTTTACCTGCCGCGAAATGCATTACCCTGACCGCGTTGTAAATGCCGACTTAGAATATCTTTTTCTAATTAGACCTACCAATTTAACGCGAAGTCTCATTAGGCATCATTCCAGTATCAATTCAGTTTCGAACGCAGACTACAAATGGGAAAAAATAGATAAACGACCACTTCAACTAATTATCTTGCTTTATAAAAATTACCGTGTAATAATTCCAATTCTAATAGTAATAAAGTTTTTGTTACTTCGGAGCTAAAAAAGGAGATAGAAATAATGAGAAGGAAAA
>JASFMF010000234.1:0-4381 GCA_050117705.1 Phycisphaerales bacterium | reverse complement strand
GCGTGAATGGTTTTTTGAAATTCTCGGTTTTCCTGCTGCTTATGATGTTCGTTGTACATCTTTTCATCAGATTTGGTTTATATACACCCCGCGCAGCCGAAATTGATGTCCCCACGGAACTGGCAGGTGAAAGAGGCACCTATTCTCTTGTTCCGCTACTTTACCTTTCACTGGTTAGTATCGCAATAGGCAGGCTGGTAAGCAAAGTCGGTTTTTGGCCGGTATCTATATTTCTGCTGCTGGTCGGGATAAGCGGTGTAGTGCTGAGCGAGACAAGGTCCACATACGGGGCAATGGGTGTGCTTGCAATATCATCACTGTTGTTCGTAAAGGGCAGAGCCAGGACATTGATTGCGTTCGGGACTGTCGGCCTTGTATTAATTGGGGCGGTATCAACAACAGGTTACGATTTTATGAAAAGATTCCGAGCAGGTACGACAAAAACAGGCAAAGTGGAAATGCCAAGGCCCTTCCAGAAAGGCACCTGGAGAGCGATGGAAAATGAAATCATCCTCAACAGCTACAAACAAGAACCATATTTCATATTGACCGGCAGAGGTATCGGGGCATTACATCCGGCGCCGGCGGGAAAAGACCCAATGGTTGGCTTTTACCATTCGGAGTATCTGGGCTGGCTGGATAGATGCGGCTTGATTGGATTAATAACCGTGCTAATTTTATTCTTGGCTATGCTTATACGAAGCTTTACTCTATCCAGAAGCGATATTCCGTATATACGATATTATGGAGCAACGTGCTTTTTATTAATGATAGCTCTGGCTGCCGACGGATTCTTCCATCCCATATTTTCGAATCCCCGTGCAGCACCATTATTGATATGCTTTGCCGCGATAATGGCTAACTGGCAGGATATTTATATTAGCTTCCCACAGGAACAGGAGCAACATGTTTTCGAGGAAAGTGAAGAATACGCTGAACTTACTTACGCATAGCCTGTTCATTAACGAGAACCTCTTTCAACTCAAATAACCACAGACTAAATATGTACAATCATCTACTTAGGCGAGAAAGGAATAATTCAACATGCGTGTTTTAATGGCGGCAGGGGCGAGCAGGGGCGGCTTATACACATATGCCGATGCCTTATCGTGCGCTTTGAGCCGGGCCGGCGCGGATTTAACAGTGCTGACCAACCCGCTGTGGGCGGATTTGCCGAGGCCGTATAAAGTTGAGAGGCGTCTGTTGGAGTTTACAGATACAAAAAAACAATGGTCGCAAGTGCGCTGGGCCGTGGACAGAATCCAGCGAAGCCTGAGAAACAGCTTTAAGAGAAACCGGTTTGCCGTTCGTGGAAAATTCGACGTGGTCCATTTTCAAGGCGTGGGCACTCCGCTACTCGACCAGTTCTTTTTGAGAGCTTTAATAAAACATTCACCGGTGGTGCTAACCGTTCACGACGTTAAGCATCATTATGAGCGTTTTGTAAGCAGAGCTTCATTCGTAAAACGAAGCCTTCGAATTCCACATCGCTTAATAGTTCACTACGAAGCCGGCAAAAGACAACTGGTCGACCACTGGGGTGTTTGTGAAGACCGGATAGATGTAATTCCCCACGGAATTATGCCTTTAGAGAATGTTCCAGCGCAGACGGATGCACGGAAAAAATTAAATCTACCCGCAGGCCGTCAAACTATACTTTTCTTCGGAGGAATTCGTCCGAATAAAGGTCTTGATATTCTTCTAAAAGCACTGGAAATAATTAAATCACACAACAGCAAAGTTCTGCTGGTTATCGCCGGCGGCCTTCTCGGCAGATTCAATTTTGAGCCTTATTCCGAAATTATCAAAAAATCCGGCCTGTCAGAATATGTCCAAGCCTTTATAAAATTTATTCCGGAAGAAGATGTAGATGATTTCTTCGCCGCTTCCGACCTTGTCGTTTTACCCTATTTAAAATTTGAAGCACAGAGCGGAGTATTACTTCGTGCATACGCTCATAAAAAGCCCGTGGTCGTTAGCAATGTCGGAGCGATGGGAGAACTTGTTTCCTCAAGCAACATCGGACTGACCGTGGAGCCCGGAGTAGCAGAACCGTTAGCTGAAGCTGTTATGAAAGTATTGGGCGATCAGAACAAGTTCCAATCTAGATATAATATCGATCTTGAGAATAAATATAGCTGGAAGCACATTGCCGAATTGACTATACGCAGCTATGAGACGGCTATTCGCAGTAAATAAATTTACAGATACTAAAGTAAAGATGAGAACAGCATACATCGTTTCGAGTTTGAAAGTTAGTATGACCTTTGTGGTCAACGAACTCGAAGCGCACGAAAAAACAGGATGGCAGGTTTTGCCGCTGATTAGTTGCAGGCCGGGCAAACTTGAAAATCTGTCCGAGCTTATGGTCAAATGGAATAAACGTGCTATATTTCGCCCTGACATTTTAGTACAGATTTGTTCGACATTAAGGGAAATCGTTACACATCCACTTCGCTTTGTAAAGGTTTGCTTTTGGTTGATAAAATTGCTAGTCTATAGCCCGACTGAATTCGCAAAGGCACTTTACGAGCTTACAGCCTGTTGTTATTTTGCCAGCCATTGCAGGCGTTTTGAGGCCGAACATATTCACGTACATTTTGCCAGCAGGTCTCTCAGTTTGGGCTTGATGATTGGGATACTAACCGGCTTGCCTGTATCGTGCACAGTCCATGCTTTTGATATATTTACCAGAAGCCCAGGCAGCTTACGAAATCGCTTAGCCAAGTGTAAATTCATAGCCGCCATTTCTAAATTTAATGTCGAATACCTGCGTAAAACCTGTGGTGAATCTGTTGCCGATTTATGTCATGTTGTACATAGCGGAATTGATCCGGAAAAATTCAAATCTGTTTCTCGGAACCCGGAACCTGGGAAAATAATTTGTGTTTGCCGGCTCAGTCCCAAAAAGGGTCTTGACGTTGCGATAAAGGCTTGTGCGAAGTTGCGTGATGATAACGTAAGATTTCAATTCGAAATTGTCGGAGATGGACCACAACGGCAGGCCCTTGAGGAATTGATTGAACAGTTGAATTTAAGCAATAACGTTAAATTGCTCGGTGCAATGCCCAATGACCAGCTAACAAATTTATACAATCAGGCAAGTATATTCCTTATGTCGTGTATTAAAACACCTGATGGTGATATGGACGGAATTCCTGTTGCGATGATGGAAGCAATGGCACATGAGGTGCCGGTAGTTTCGTCCACCATCTCAGGTATCCCGGAACTTGTCGAAGACGGCATAACAGGTCGTTTAGCTCCGGAGAAAAACGTCGATGCGCTGGTACAAATTCTGAAAGAGCTTTTAGAAGATACTGATAAAATCGAACAGCTTGGAAAAGCCGGGCGCGAACGTATCTTGAAGGATTTTAATATCTCGGACAATGCAGCCAAACTAAGGGGACTAAGGGGACTAATCGAAAACTGATGCACATTCTTTATATCCATCAACATTTTGCCACACCCGCCGGCAGTACCGGTACTCGTTCGTACGAATTCGCACGCCGATGGGTAACAGCCGGGCACAAAGTCACATTAATAACCGGTCAATACGATATAGGCGGCCTGGAGACGAAAGGGGCACTGTACGAAAAGCAGAATATAGAGGGAATAAATGTAATCATCGTAGGGAGCAGATATAGTAACAAGCAATCATATCTGCGACGGATAATGTCATTTCTATCATTCTGCTTTTTGAGTATCTACACAGGTCTCAGAACAAAAAATGTGGATGTTGTATATGCCACCAGCACGCCATTGACTGTTGGTATTCCTGCTATGTTCATAAAATGGTTTAAGCATATACCTTTTGTTTTCGAAGTGCGTGACCAGTGGCCCGAAATACCTATCGAACTGGGCATCCTTACCAATAAGTTTCTTATCAGGATTCTTCTATGGCTTGAGAAAAGCATTTACAGAAGCTGCTCTTCCATAGTTGCTTTATCGCCAGGCCAGGCGGAGGGTGTAAAAAACGCTCTGACTAAGGAAAAACCGATAACGGTAATACCAAATAGTTGTGACACCGATATATTCAGTCCGGAGATTGAGAGCCCGGCTGTTCGGCAAAGCTGGAAAAACAAGTTTGTTCTTCTGCATGCGGGTGCAATGGGTAAGGTCAATGAACTGGACTTTATTATCGACGCAGCCGAAATACTCAAAGACGATAGCGACATTATCTTCATGTTAATAGGCGATGGAAATCAAAAGCCGGCTCTTGAAAGCAGGGCGAAAAAACTTGGCCTTACAAACGTGGAAATTTTGCCTTCTGTGCCCAGGTATGAGTTGCCTGAATTTTACGCCGCGGCTGATGTCGGGCTTGTAATAATCGGCAATTATCCAACTATCGAGCATAACTCGGCCAATAAATTCTTCGACTCCT
>JASFMF010000233.1:0-4386 GCA_050117705.1 Phycisphaerales bacterium | reverse complement strand
TATGCCTGATTTCTATTTCGTGGTCTTCTTCTCCTTCCCTTTGAGCGGAAAAAATGACGAGCCATTTTATTCTCCTTTCCGATTATTGAAATATGTTATTTCCTCATCCGTTACTAATATGTCCATCGGTTCGTCGTGTTCTGTAACCGGTACCGAATCGATAAGCTGCTCAGAAAAAGCAAAGCCGCATCTGGATGCCCTGAGTTCACTGTTCGCGAAAAACCTGTCGTAATACGCTCCGCCCCGCCCAAGCCGATTACCCTTTTTGTCGAAGCCTAACGCCGGCGTAACTACCATGTCAATCTCTCTGAACGGTATCGGAATACCCGATGTAGGATTTCGCAAACCCCATTCATCGGTCTTGATATCCCTTTCGAGCGAGTGTATCTGTACAGGTATCATATGCCGATGCTCCCGGAGGACCTTTGGTACGACTACGACCTTGCTATGCTGCCAGGCGTTGAGGATGGCATCGGATGTATCGGCTTCGTGCGGAAGAGTTAAATACATCATAATTGTAGAAGCATCCTTAAACTGGGCCAACGAAATTAAATTCTGGCATGCTTTCCGGCTTTTTTCATCCCTTTGCTCCTGGGGTATTGCATGCAGGCAATTCTGTAACTCACTACGCAACTGAGCTTTATCCATTTATTTGTCTTTCTTTACAGTACTGCCGTTAACAGATTTATTGTTTTGTATCAGTCTTTGCAGCTTTTGTAAATAGCTCTTAATATTTTTTTCGCAGCCGATTTCTTTTGGTATGTAATATTTTTTATTTACCGCCGCCGGTAAATACTCCTGCGGCACGAAACCATCCTTAAAGTTATGTGGATACTTGTAATCAACTCCGTATCCCAATTTTTTTGCGGCTTGATAATGGCTGTCTTTCAAATGTTTCGGCACTTGCTGGGTCGGCTGTTGTTTTACATCGGCCATCGCTTGCCAGATAGCACAGGATGCGGCGTTTGATTTGGGAGCACATGCTACATATAAAGCCGCCTGCGCCAGAGCCAGCTGGGCTTCCGGCAAGCCCACAAACTCGGATATCTGAACCGCAGCCGCGGCTAAAATACTTGCCATCGGGTCGGCATTTCCCACATCTTCGGCCGCACAGACCGCAATCCGCCGGGCGATAAAGCGTATATCTTCCCCGCCCGCCAACATCCTTGCAAGCCAGTAAACCGTTGCGTCCGGGTCCGAGCCCCGCATGCTTTTTTGCAAAGCGCTTGCCAGGTCGTAGTGCGTATCGCCCGTGCCATCGTATTCAATTGTCTTCTGTTGTATCGACTCCTTTGCAACTTCCAGATTAAATTTTATTTTCCCTTCGGGCTTTCGGGCCGCCTGTGATAACACGCCTATCTCAAGGGCGGTAAGCGCCTTTCTGGCGTCCCCGTCACACATTACCGCTAAAAACTTCAAAGCCTTCTTATCTGCCTCGATATCGTACTTACCAAGTCCTCGTTCGGCGTCGTCAATAGCTGTTTTAAGCAATTGCGAAACGTCTTCCTCGTTTAGCGGCTCGAAGTGAAATACTGTGCTACGAGAAATTAATGGCGAGTTAATCGAGAAAAAGGGGTTTTCAGTAGTGGCACCTATGAGAATCAGAATTCCTGCTTCAACATCATCCAGAAGAACATCCTGCTGGGCGCGGTTGAAGCGGTGTATTTCGTCGATGAAAAGCACGGTTCTTGTACTGTTCATTGCGAGTCTATCACGGGCGCGGGTAATTATCTGCCGAATGTCTTTAACACTGGCCGCAGGGGCGCTGAGATAGTGGAACTCGGCTTTGGTGTGGTTCGCGATCACGGCGGCTAAAGAAGTTTTACCGACTCCTGGTGGACCGTAAAATATCAAACTGCTGAGCCTGTCGGCCTCAAGCATTCTTGTCAAGAGTTTATTAGGTCCTATAAAATGCCTTTGCCCGATAAACTCGTCAAGTTTTCTCGGTCTCATTCGAGCAGCAAGCGGTGTTGCTGAGTATATATTTGCCTCTTCGCCGGTTTTGCTGAAAAGGGTGTTATGGCCCTGATTTGTATCCATTGCGGATATTATATGACAGAAGGTTAAAACTGTCGAAAATTTATTTATATTCCCGTTTAAGAGGCTCTAAAGCAGCTTTTTGTGCTGATTTTATGCGAGAAGTTCCTATAAAAAATTCAAAAAAAATGCTTTTTTTTTATTTGAATTGCAGATACTAACCGATAAACTTCTTAATCAGAGAGCGGGTGATTTTATCTTAAATAACGTATATGGCGTTTTTGCGTAGAGGCAAATTATAATTGAAAGATTAAAAAGGAGACTAAAATGAAGAGAAATATTTTTGGGGCTGTTGTAGTTTTGTTAAGCATGACGGGTGTAATCTGTGCCCAGGGAGGTGAGCTTAGTGGAACTATTGATGTTACCTATACGAGTGCCTATATGTGGCGCGGCATCAATATGTACCCGGGTGGCCATGGTGAAGGTGCTATTCAACCCAGTATCACTCTGGACCTTTACGGCACGGGGCTGGGATTGAATGTTTTTTGGTCAAGGGCTAATACGGACAGATTCGAGAATAGCGAGGAAATAGATACGACTGTATTTTACAGTACAAACCTCTTCGAATACGAAACGTATGCCACGAACTGCACGGTTGGGTGGGTGTATTATGATTACCCGGATATGCCGAGCAATAGATCTGACCAGCAGGAAGCCTTCGCGTCTTTTTCCTGGCCGGAACTTTGTCCCGAAGGATTTGTCCCCAGTTACACGATTATTCATATGTGGCCGTCTGAGAGCAAGACTATCATTCAGGATATTTCCGGTTGGGCGCATGTCTTCGGAATAGGCTATGACTTACCTGTAGAGGGCATTCTACCTGACGTTCCGGAGCAAATACTGCACCTTTCCATGGCGGTTGTTTATAATGAAGGTATGGCCGCCGCGAATGTTGACCATGACTGGTCGCACGCCGTCTTTGGCGTCACTACGGATTTCGACCTTGGCAATGATATAATCTTGACTCCAGGCGTTTTTTATCAATCATCCTGGGAAGATTCTGTCAATCCGTCAGACGAGCTTTGGGGCAGTGTGAGTGTGAAGTACAGTTTTTAAAATCGCAAGGTATTTTGATGTGAAAAAAGGGCCGGACTTAAAAACCGGCCTTTTTTATTGGTGTGTAATTTTGACCGCTAAGTAAACTGTGGCTAAGTTGTTCTGCTCACTGTGAATCTTGCTGTTTCTATCAGGGCTTCTTTAGCGTCGCTGTCTTTCAAATCTGCGAGCGACCGGATTGCCGTGGCGACAAATTCATGTGCTTTGTTATGTGTATATTCCAGACTGCCATAACGGTTTAGCAGCTCCGCAAGAGCGCTCTTATCGTATCGAGCATTATCTGTCTCAAGGTATGAATTTATAATCTCCTCTTTCTCTTTTTCGTCCACTGCCGACAGCAAATGTATCATTGCTAAAGTAAGCTTGTTTTTATTTACATCGCTTCCGGATGTTTTGCCTGTTTTGCTTTCATCGCCTATTATATCGAGTAAATCATCGGTAATTTGAAAAGCAATACCTGTGTTTAAACCAAATGCAGCCAGCGACTGTTTCTGTGTTTTGGTTGCCTGTGCTGTAAGCGCACCAAGGCTACAGGCAATGTTGAAGAGAACAGCACTTTTTTCTGTGATTACATAGATATATTCAGATTCGCTTAATTGCCAGTTGTGTCTTTGAATCACCTGTCTGAGTTCGCCTTCGCAGACCCGGATTGCTGCGCCGGCGATTACCTTAGATATTTGCTGTTTTAAACCGGAGCACATCTTGAAGACCCGGCCCAGTAACAAATCGCCCAACAATACAGCGGCCTCGTTACCCCAAAGACTGTTTATCGTTGGCTGACCCCGTCGCATTTGCCCTTCGTCTATGACGTCATCATGCAACAACGTGGCATTATGAATCATCTCGATAATCGCCGCTATCCGGACATGTTCATCCGTAATTTTGCCGCAGCAGCCACCGGCCAGCAAAACCAGGCCGGGACGAATCATCTTGCCGCCGCGACCACGCAGGTGCTTGAGCAATCGATTCATATCGCTCGCCTCGGCCGGAGCGGTTAATTGCTCATCGATTAGCTCTCGTACCTGGTTTAGCTGGTGGTCGATGAGTCTGAAGGCTCTAAAGCCGTTGTTTGGAACAGAAGCTGATATGTCGGAGTCTGCCGGTAATTGCATAGCGTTGAGCGAATAGTGGATACCAAGTTCAGGTTTATCGGCTGTCTGTTATTATCCCTTTCCGTGAGCATATTCGAAGAACTTTTGTCTGAGCAATTTTGTGATAGGCCCGGGCTTACCGTCGCCGATAATCCTGCCGTCAATCTCGACAATGCCGATAACCTCAGCAGCAGTGCCTGTG
>JASFMF010000232.1:0-4431 GCA_050117705.1 Phycisphaerales bacterium | reverse complement strand
GAGCCAGTCGAATCAACAACTACAGGAATTCACTTACGTTGCATCACATGATCTAAGAGAGCCAACAAGAAAAATAAGCTCCTTCGGACAGCTATTAGTCGAATCTCTGGCAGACAAACTGGAGGACGACGATAAGGAGAATCTTAATTTCATGATAGAGGGAGCTGACAGAATGCAACAGATGATCGAAGCACTACTGACATATTCACGGGTAAGCACAAAAGGAGTTACATTTGAGAGAGTTGATTTGAACGAGATTATAGAACAGTTGAAAAGTCTGGAGCTCTCGGCCAAGCTCGAAGAGACTAACGGCACTATATCGGCACCCGAACCTCTACCTGCAATCGACTGCGATCCTGCTCAAATTCGACAACTACTACAGAATCTTATATCAAACGGTTTGAAATACCAGAGAAACGATGTTGTACCTGAAATTACCGTACGGGCAAAGGCAGAAGATAATGGAATAATCCGGATAGAAATACAAGATAACGGAATAGGAATCAAAGAAGAACAATTTGACAACGTTTTTGTTATGTTCAGACGCTTGCACTCCAAGCAGGAGTATGAAGGTACGGGTATAGGCCTGGCCGTATGCAAGAGAATTGTCGAGCGACACGGAGGGGAAATTGGCGTAAACTCGACCTACGGTGAAGGATCAACTTTTTGGTTCACAATACCAGTATCGCAAATCTCAGTTGAAAATGAAGAGGCAACCTCATGCTCTTCGGAACCAATAAATCTTATTAATTTGGGGGTTTAAAAAATGGATACATCAAAATTTCTAGTATTGTTTCTGGTTGAAGATGACCCTGGCGACCAGAAATTGGTCAAGAATGCTTTGGCTGCTCAGGAAGCACCAATCGAACTCCGTATCGTAGGCAACGGAGAAGAGGCGTTAAAGTACCTTACACACAATGACAACGGGGATGAGGAGAATCCCCGGCCAAATTTAATCCTGCTCGATTTGAATATGCCGGGCATGGGCGGGAAAGAATTTTTAAGATGCATCAAGGCAGATGAAAACCTGAATAACATTCCTGTTGTCGTTCTTACAACCTCTGACTCAGAAACCGACATAGAAGAATGCTACAAATTGCATGCAGCAGGATATATACAAAAACCGGGAAGCGTGGAGGAATTTAAAAAGATTATGAAAGATACCGTTACATACTGGTCTGCTACTGCTCTTTTGTGAAAAGCTGAATCCGGAATCTTGTTCTCAACAAAAACCGTAGGGCTTTTAACAATTTAGCAGATTTAAGGATATATAAGAAAGGAATACAAAATGGACATGTTCAAATCCGTAGTAATACTACTGGTCGAGGATGACCCTGGCGACCAGAAACTTGTGAAAAAATCACTTGAGCGTGAAAAAATCGCGAATGAGCTTTTTATTGTAAACAATGCCGAGGAAGCTCTGGAATACTTGGAAGGCAGTAAGAGGGGCGATTATAAAACTCCAATGCCGGATTTAATACTGTTGGATTTGAATATGCCCGGAATCAGTGGGCAAGAATTTCTGAAACGACTGAAATCCGACGATTTACTCGACACAATACCCGTCGTGATTCTTACAACATCAGATTCGGATAAAGACGTTTTGGAAACATTCAAACTCCAGGCCTCAGGATATATAAAGAAACCCGGAAGTTTAGAGGGATTTAAGGAAGTAATGCAACATATTAACGAATATTGGTTCGTTATTTGTAAGAGAGCAAACCATACTAATGAATTCCAAAACAGAAACATTATGCCTTCTGTTGGTCGATGATGATCCGGCTGACCGCCAGTTAGTCAAGCTGGCCTTAGCTAAATCATCACAGTCCGTACAGTTCAACATAGAAACGGCAGAAACTCTGTCCGAAACGAAGGAACGTCTAAGTAATAACGAGTATGACATCGTGTTACTTGACCTTGGTCTTCCAGACAGCCAAGGTATGGAAACAGTTCAAAACGTTCATAAAACCAATCCTGATCTTCCTATTGTCGTATTAACCGGCCTCGACAATGAAGAGGTTGGTCTTGATGCTATAAGGTCAGGAGCAGAAGATTACTTGACCAAAGGTAAATCTCTGGAATATGCACTCGTTCGAACCATCCGATATGCCATCGAACGTAAGCAGGCAAAAATGGCCCTTTCAAGAAACGAAAATCTACTGCGGACGATCATAAATGCTACAAAAGAGGCTATGTTGTCCATCGACGATAATGGACTAATAAACCTTTTCAATCCGGCAGCTGAGAAAATGTTCGGGCACAAGAGAGAAAATGTGCTTGGCCAATCCCTTGACTGTCTATTGTCACCGGAGTACAGGCAAAAACACCAGCAATACCTGAAGGAGTATCTCGCCACAGGCAAACCAGACGCAGCAATCGGTAATACAATAGAGGTTCCGGCTCTACGAAGTAACGGAGAAGAATTCCCAATAGAACTGTCGCTTTCAACAGGGATGCTCGTTAACAAAAAATTTGTAATAGCCGTCGGCCGCGATATCACAGAACGTAAGCAGGCCGAACTCAAACAAGCTAAACTTCTCAGGAAAGTAGAGAACATAAATAAAGAACTTAAAGATTTTGCATCCATAGTATCTCATGATTTAAAAGCACCTTTGCGTGGTATTAAGACCTTAGCTAATTGGATACTGTCCGATTGTGGAGATAATTTTAGTAAAGACGGTAAAGAACAAATGGATTTGCTTCTGGCACGTGTGGAACGAATGTATGCGCTGATCGATGGTATGCTTACATACTCGAGGGTTGGTCGTGCAGAAGGCAAACAGACCCTGGTAAATCTCGAAGAGTTTATGCCGGAAATTATCGATATGGTTGTTCCACCGGAAAATATAAAAGTGACAATCGAAAGTAAACTCCCTGTGATTGAATCCGAAGAGATTCACATTATGCAGCTCTTTCAAAATTTACTGAGTAACGCAATCAAATATATGGATAAGCCACAGGGCCAGATAAAAGTCAACTGTGTCGAAGAGGATGGTTTCTGGGAATTCAGTATTGCCGACAACGGACCCGGTATCGAAGAAAAACATTTTGAAAATATCTTTAAAATGTTCCGGGCCTTGTCAGTAAGTGAAGAGTTTCAAGGCACCGGCGTTGGTCTAACCGTAACGAAGAAAATTGTTGAGCTATACGGTGGGAAGATTTGGATCGAATCAAAAATTGGTGAAGGAAGCACATTCTTCTTCACATTGCCAAAGAAAGAAACAGAGATTAACAATGCAAAACTCGAAGCCAATACTACTTGTTGAGGACGATAGCTTAGACGTAATGACGGTAAAACGCGCCCTTAAGGACCTGAGGGTTACAAACGAACTCGTTCATGCGGGTAACGGCGAAGAAGCGCTGGAATATCTAAAGGACGACAGTAACAAAAAGCCATACATCGTCTTATCGGATTTGAACATGCCAAAGATGGACGGCATCGAATTTCTAAAAACGGTTAAGAGTGATGAAACTTTAAAGAATATTCCCGTAGTAGTTCTGACTACGTCTAAGGCAGAAGACGATATAGCAGAGAGTTTTAAGCTCGGCGTCGATGGTTATATGGTCAAATCCAGCGACTACGATAAGTTTTTAGAGATAATCAGGGCTGTTACGTTGTATTGGATTTTAAGTGAACTGCCGCCAATTGGTAATTAGCACTTTGAAAAATACAACATTTTCTTTTCACGTTAATCGTTTTTTCTTTAGTCAGAATTGTGAGTGTAATTGAAATGTTATATGAAACTTACTTTGTAATAACCGATTTGAGATAGAAAAATCATTAAGGGGAACAATTATGTACTACAGAATAAAAACTCTACAGGTTTTGCTCTTCTTATCGATCCCGTTTGCCCTAACATTAAGCACTAATATACTCGCCGTCGAACCAAACAATACTGAGGTCAAACAGAATAACAGTCAAACAAACGACGTGGACAATGAGCAAACAGATATGTTCGATATGTCTCTTGAAGAGTTAATGCAGGTGGAAGTCACCTCCGCAGGATTCTTTGCAACGACTACGATGAAGGCACCCGGTTATATAATGGTTTATGACATGAATGAGATTAGCAATACCTCAGTTCGAACTCTGGGTGATTTGCTGGAATTGTATGTCCCCGGCAGTATCGTCGGTTCTCATGAAAGGCAAGGCAGACTTCACGGTGTACGTGGCTTATTGCTCGATAACAACGCCAAAACCCTGGTTATGATAGACGGCCAACAAATTAATTATAGAAGCCATTTCGGTTATATGGTCGGATTGCTTTCCCCATTCCTCGGTGATATGTCAAAAATAGAAATCATAAACGGCCCCGGAGCAATTCAACACGGCTCAGGTGCAATTAATGGCTTTATTAATATGATTCCCAAAACCGGGTTATCTCATCCTGGATTCTTCAGCCGTTATGAATTTGGCTTAACGGAAGAATC
>JASFMF010000231.1:0-4442 GCA_050117705.1 Phycisphaerales bacterium | reverse complement strand
ATGAGGCCAATAACTGCATGAACTGGTTATTGCTTCTACTACCGTGTCTTAAGTCGGTTTTTGCTGCGTTTTCAAAGCCGACCCCAACAAAAGGGTGTGTCCGGAAATTGTCCCATGTATTCATAAGATTGTCGATTCTGACCGGCCGGTCAGGCATTATAGAATGATATATTTTTATACGTGTGGCGAGAGTAATTTTTGATGCGTTAAAGGCAACAATCGCAGCAGTCAAAAACATAACGGCAATCAGCGCACTTTTGGCTACTGTGTCTTTACTTTCTTTCCATACCATGAAGAAATAATATGGAATCAATATAAAAAGGTTAATAACAGCACCTCTGGTCGCGTTAATTACCGCCATTGAAACCAGAAACAAAATAATCAGCAGATCTCTTAAGACATAATATCTCGAAAACTTCTTCTCAGAACGTTGTTTAATTATCAGAAATAGAATAGAAAAAACACATATATGTGATGTGTTGTTTGCATTAAACATAGTGCTGGGTAATTTCTGGTGTAACGCATCTGCAAGCCTGAAGTCGGTACCAATTTCTATTATGCCCAAATATCCCAGGTAAGTGATAACGCAAATTAGTATTCCGGCGATAAGTGAATAGTTTATAACTTTATAAAAACACTTTCGGCTTAACCCAAAATTTATCAGGAGTAGAAAATAGATGTAAATATATAGCTGCTCTTTGGCGAAAGAGTAAGCAGGTTCCGGCCTGTCTAAAAGTTTTCCAACAAATGGAAGCATATCTAAAAAAGAATAACTGAACCGACCCTGACGAAACGGGAGACTTTCCATAAAGATAAAACCGAGGAACACCAGCAAAAACAATTTAAAATATGGCATGGCGAATTGTTTTTCCTTGCAGTATTTATATGTAATCAGTATTAGAAGCGGTCCAACGGTGTAAAGCCTCAGCGGATATATATTTCCCCAGCCAAGGTTTAAGACCATTATACTACGTAGATATTCTGCAATCGAAAATATCTGCAAGATAAAAAGAAATATAGTAACACTAACAACCAAATTATATTTCTTCTGGACACCTGGATTCATTGTAATCCGTTTTGTATGTACCCTCTGATACTATCTTTCTGAAAACAACTCAGTCGCAAACATTGGCCGAGCTAAAAAATATTCCTGTTTTCAGAAACAGAATATTTTCCGAATAGCGTTTGGTCCAATAAGGTATAGGTGTTTCGCTAAAAAACTCCCGGCAATGATAATATGGCGTGAGAGAAACCTCAAATCCAGCATCACGAAATATACTCAATATGTCAGAAGCTCGAAGCAAGTTAATTTTCTTTCCGTACTTCGCCAGATAGGCTTCCGGTTCAACCGTATATATGTTGTTAAAGGGATGATTACTTTGTTGATGGTTACCGAAGTCAACCACATGAATGAAGCGGCATTTTGGAGCTGAAAGGTTTTTCAAGCGAGCGATGGTTGCATCAAGGGGAAAAACATGCTCGAGACAGGAATTAGACAAAGCTATATCAAACGAACCATCTAAATCAACTTCTAAAAATCTTTTCTGGACTATCTGAATCCGTTCCTTTAAGCGTTTGAGATATTCCTCAAACGTCATAGAAGGACCGTAAAGAGCGCTTAGGTCTTTATAAATTTGCATTAGGTATCGCTGAATGAATGAAGGGATATCTAAAATAGCAGGATTATAAAAAGGCTCAACACAAGTATAGCTGGAACATCCTAAGAATACAGCAAGTGGAGCCCATCCCAATACCGGCCCGGAGCCAAGCTCAACCACCTTTCGATCCGTAAAGTCAATCGGAGTCCATGTGTGGCGCCTTGTGATTATGGCCTCATAACGACTGAGGTAGTCATACAGCCGTTGGGAACGCATGTGCTTCTGCGAAGAAAGAACATCCTTCACTGATGGGCCCATATTGTTGCGAGGCGTAAGCTTAGTACGGGCCTTCCTTATCAGTTCCTTCGGTGGTAGTTCATAAAGTTGGCGAATTAAATTCATTTTTCAACTCCGAAAACATTAAGTTGTGAACAACAGCAAGCACAGCTGCAAACGGGGAAATGATGAAATGTTTTTCTCTATAGCACTCGTACACAATTAGTATTAGGTGGATTTGTGTTAAAGATTGAGAGATTTATTCAATTGCTGCCTTTAAGATACACGTTCATAAAGTATTTTTTATAAAAAGCGATACTCCCAAGATGTACGACAGCGTAACCTGCAACATCAGCAATAGCGATACTAGTAAGAGACGCCATATCAAAATACCTTAAAACAAGCACGCTTAATACGAATACGGTAACGGATATAAATTGCATCGGCGCTAAAAGTATTTGCTTATTAACAACTGATGATACAAGAACTGTATTGAAATAGCCTGAAATCGCCCGAAATGGAAGGGCCAAAAGAAGAATCTTGGAAGCAAGAATTGCTTCTGTATAACCGCTCAATAATAATGAGATAAGTATGTCAACTGCGAACCAAAGAAGAGGTATTGATATTAGAGCAAGGGTAAATATCGCTATAGTTTCTTTAATAACCATCTTGTGAACATCCTGAAGCTTGTTCTGTCCTAATAACTCATTAATATTAACTTTTCTTACTTTAACCGGCAGGAGCAACAAATTCAGCATACAATCCATTGGCATCATTGCCAGACTGTAAAATCCCAACGCCTCTAAACCGAGAAGGCTACCTACTAAGATTCGCTCGGAATATCTGTATGAACCATAGGCCAATGAGGCCAATGTTAAAGGAAATCCAATCCGCAAAAGTCTTATCAGTTCCGTCTTATCAATGTTATAGACATCAAATTTCACATTGGTTCCGATTGTCTTTTTATAAATCATGCAACTGATTAGTGTTGCCAGAATGGATATTCCAAGAACAGCATATATTTTCAGGAAAGGCACTACTGCTATGATTGCCAGAGAGGAAATAAGACCGGGCCAGAAAAGAATATTACTGTACAAAAATATTTTTTTTTCAATGACGGCTTCAGTATTATAAATACCAAGTATCTTGCTGATGAACAGTTGGCCTGAAGCCAGTAATATCACGGCAACTAACATAAATGATTCAAAAAACAGGCTGCTGCATACTCCTATCAGGAAAAACAAGGATGCGAGTAAAAATTCCCCTGAGTAGGCGGCACTCTTTGCCCTGTCGGCCCTCTCCAACTGGCGGGCACCTTTAAAATGTCCTACTTCACGAGTTGCTGCAGATTTAAAACCAAGGTTACCGAATTTATTCAGCATGACTATGAGTTGTGCCGCTTTAAGCAGGCCAAAATCGGAAGGTCCCAGATATTTGGCTACAAAAAAACCTCTGACTAAACCAACAATCTGGTTAGAAAAGGTCGAAATAAATATTACAAAGAGGTCTTTTGCTGATTTTTTCTTTAGTACAGATAAGTTCATTATTGAACAGATGATAGTAAGAAAAGCATGATTTGTTACATTATCTGAAAATCTATTGTTTCTCCATCCGAATAGCAAACAACAAGCTGTCTGTCAAACCAGATATTAGCTTAAAACAAGGTACACAAAAACGACTCTTGGGACTATAAAGATTCAGGGACATCGAGGACGGAATAAATTCTGGATAAGATCGAAATAGCATTTGTCGATTACTTCGGCCGATGCTTTAGAAAGAATTGAGGCAGAGCCTTGTTTTAGTGCGTTCCAGTCTATTTCGGAGGCCTTTATAATACAGTCAGCAAATTTTTGAGGCCTTAATTCACAAACGAAGCCTGTCTTTCCATTTTCAATCCAGCAGTCGGTAACCCCCTCTATCTTATTGGCAACAACAGGAACTCCACAGGCGATTGATTCGAGCATAGGTGTTCCTAATGCTTCGAAAAGTGTCGGAAAAACAAAAACATCCGCAAGTTTGTAATATTTTTCAATACTCCCAGTAAAATCGGCAACAACCTGTACCCTCTCGCTTAGCTTTTCATCTTCAACAGCTTTAACAATACTATCATAGCAGCTTTTGTCTCTAGCTCGAAACGGCCCTTGCGATACAAGCGGCCCAAAAATCAACAATTTGTATCTGTCCTCCAATAGTTTGATTACATCTATCAAAAAAATCTGATTTTTGCCCGGCCCGTATTTGCTTATATTCAACAAAACGATATCATCATGGTCAAATTTGCTTAGTTCTTCACGCAGATGATATTTATCTTTTCTTTCCGGGGCGAATCTTACTTGATCAACAGGATTTGGACGCTGCCACAAATGGTCTTCATCAATTCCTTCTCTACGACAAGAATCGCCTATCCTTTTTGAAATAGCGATGACTTTTGATTTCCAGCTAAATTTATACTTAAAAATCCTGTGCAATTTTAACGGAAGGTTGGGTTGTGGCTGGGTTCCATTATTGCATATCTCTCTTAATAAAACTTTATTTTTATACTTAGCATATAATATCACGACATTTATC
>JASFMF010000230.1:0-4445 GCA_050117705.1 Phycisphaerales bacterium | reverse complement strand
TTTGGGCAATGCGAAACTGTCTAAGCAGTTGCGTACTGCCGCCCAGCCTTTAATGAAGTTCAGGCAGTTCTGCCAGGTTAAGGGCGCGTTGGGTCTTCACAAGAACGACACGCTCTACTTTAACAAAGTACGCAATTTGGGTACGGCTGGCGGAACGCTTATTGAGACTGATACGATACCTGAGAGCGAGTTTGAAATCGGTCGGGGCACTCTAACGATTACCGAGTACGGTAACTCTGTGCCTTATACCGGCAAGCTCGAAGCTCTCGCCGAGTTCGATGTCGATAACGCCGTAACTGTTGCTTTGCGCAACGATATGGCAAAGACAATCGACTTGGGCGTTTCGGACCAGTTTCTTTCATGCGAATTGAAGTATTTTCCAACGGCCTCGTCCACGTTTTTGATTAACACGCACACGGACGGGTCCGCCGCCAATGGAACGGAGACCGGAACGGGTAATATGACCGATTTCCACGCGAAGCAGATTATAGACGAGCTTAAAAAGAGCAATATCGAGCCTTATGACGGCAAGGACTATATCTGCATTGCCTCGATAAACGCTTTGAGGGGTTTGAAGGATTCCGGCGACTGGACGGACGCTGCGAAGTACGGAGACCCCGAAAGGCTGTTTACCGGCGAGGTAGGCCGTTTCTACGGCTGCCGTTTCATTGAGGAAAATCACATCCTCTCCAATACAATGTCCGACGGCTCGACCAACGGCGAGGCGGTATTCTTCGGAGCGGACGCCGTTATGGAAGGCGTTGCTATTCCCGAAGAACTGCGGGCGAAAGTGCCTACCGACTATGGCAGGAGCAGGGGTGTTGCATGGTACGCTTTGTTAGGCTGGAAGAAGATTTGGGATGTTACCAACGATACCGAGCCTCACATCATTCACTTTAACCCCATTTAGAAAGGAATAATCATGGCTTATGACGACCCACAATACGCGGGAGACAAGCTGGCCATCATCAATCCTTCTAACTGGACGAATGATGCGGGTGGTATAGTTGCGCAGCTCAAGTTTTTCCGCAAGGTGAAGGTCAAGGAGTGCTCTGCGGTAATTACCGGAGAGGTCTATAACGACGGAACAATAGTCATCGACTTGGACGACACTTCTATCGGTGACATAATCGTAACCACGAAGACGCAGGGTGAAATCACGGATGCGTCTCTCACAGACACGGACGTTTCAAGTACGAGTTCGCTGGTCTTTGAATGTTCGGTTCAAACCGCTACCGGCCAGTGTGCAATACTGGTTCGGTATCAGGACCAATTTGACGGATGATACCCTGTGTAATCCCATATTATAAGGCTCTGTTCAGGCTGAGAAAGTGCAAGAAGCACCTAAAGGCGCAGACAATGCCAGTCCACGTCCACGTGGAAAATGACTCTCATAAATCCTCTGGCTATACGGCTGCGGTCAACAGGGGCTTGCGCTACTGGCTTAACAGGGCTAACGAGTGGGAGTACATAGTGGTATGCGATCAGGACATGTACCTTGATTCAAATGCGATTGAGAATATGTATAAATTTCTCGAATCGCATCCTAAGTGCGGGATAGCAGTCGCTCTTCAGCGGCTTGCAGACAGACCATCGTTTGTTCAGGGCAGCGGGGTCGACTGCTATCCTGTTGGTAATCAGTTGCAATGCCATATAAGTTACTACGAGAAGGACGGAAAGCCTTGCTGGTGGGGCGATGTGGCCTGCATGATGGTGCGCAAGCAGTGTATGTGGGACATCGGGCTGATGGACGAGAATTTTCGATTTATCTGTTCGGACTCCGACTACACACTGACCGCCCGTTCAAAAGGCTGGGAGGTATGGACGCCCAATGCAGCGGGCGTTCACCAGAGGGGAAAAGCCGCCCCGAAAGAGTACGAAGGCAAAACAGACGAGCAGATTGCAAGAAATCCCATAATGCAGCAGATGAACAGAGACCGCCAGATGTTTGAAAGGAAGTGGATAGGCTCTGGATATTACAAGATACTTAAATTTGAGGAGAACAAGCCCATTTTTATTATCAGGGGAAATACGGTTGTTCCGTGCGAAGGTCAGGGCAAAGACGCAGACGAATTGAGGGAGAAGTGGCTTAAAGAGTTAAAAAAAAGGGACAAAATCGAAAGGGGCGGAGGCATATACACGCCCACACTGGAGTCCAAACAAAAAAGGCTGATAAATTTCGGTAGAGCAATAGGAGCAATAAAAAAATGTGGTCGGCAACAAATGAAAAGTCCGGCAGTGAGGTAAGCAAGTGCAGGCACAGGATTGTGAGTTATCTCAAGGGTGTCGGCCTCGACTTGGGATGCGGGGACGAAAAAATCTGCCCGTCGGCTCTTGGTATAGATATAAGGAGCGGGAAGAATGTGGATATACAAATAGACCTTTCCGCCAATGATTCTCTATCGATATTTTCAGACGGATATTTCGACTATATTTTTAGTGCCCATGTCCTTGAGGATTTCAAATGTACCGACGCCGTTCTTACCGAATGGTGGCGAAAGGTAAAGGTGGGCGGCTATCTTATCCTGTACGGCCCCGACCCCGACTTTTATCCGAGAATAGGAACGCCCGGCTCGAATGTGGAGCATAAAAGGGATTTGTACTGGCAGGACGTCTGGAAAATACTAAAGGGTTTCGGCAATGCAAAAAAAATACACGCATCGCGGCACAACGATTCCAACGAATATTCATGGCTGCTTGTAGTGCAAAAGAAGTTCGATTACCTGAAAAAAGTTCAGGAGATGATATTTAACAGGGAAAGTAAGAACGGTCGAATTTCTTTTCCGCGAAAGAAAAAGGCCAAAAAGGAATGTCTGATTGTCAGGTACGGAGCGATAGGTGACGCTATTTGGGCCACGCCGGTTTTAAGAAAACTCAAGCAGCAGGGCTATTATATCGTTTATAACTGCACGCCGTATTCCGCTCAGGTTTTGAAGCACAATCCCAATATAGACGAGTTTCTTATTCAGGAGAAAAACGCTATACCGAATCAAGACCTCGGCGAATACTGGAAGACTATAGGCGCGAGTTTCGATAAGTTTATCAATCTTTCACAATCGGTGGAGAGAAAGCTTTTACGGGTAGAGGGTTCGGACGAGTACAGGCACAGTCATAAAAGAAGGCATAAGGATTGTAATTATAACTATCAGGATGCAACGATGGAGGCCGCCGGTTTTGGCGAATGCAGAGGCGAGCAGCCGGAGCTTCATTTTACTGAAATGGAGGAGTCTTTGGCAAAAGTTCTGAGGAACAATAACAAGGACAAGTTCCTTATCATCTGGGCCTTATCGGGTTCGTCTTTACACAAGATATATCCGTGGTCACCTTATATTGCGGGCGAGCTTGACCATAACCACGACGATATAAGGATAATCACCGTCGGCGATTATCTCTGCAAGATTTTAGAATGGCAGATGAGTAATACCAAGAATTGTGCGGGCAACTGGACTATACGGCAGGCGATGGTAATGACCAAGTACGCCGATTTGGTGGTCGGCCCGGAGACTGGCGTTCTCAACGCCGCTTCCTGTTATGATACCCCGAAGATAGTGTTTTTATCGCATTCATCGGAAGAGAACCTTACCAAATACTGGCGCAATGTTCATGCAATGAAACCGAAGGGCTGTTCCTGTTATCCCTGCCACAGATTGATTTATACCGATGCCTGCCCGAAGGGGCCGAAAACGAATGAGTCGGCCAAGTGCGCCGAACTGATAGACCCGAAGCCCGTTTACGATGTTATCTTGAGTTATTACAAGAAGTGGAAGGACAAAAATGGAAACAGTAGATTTTGACCCTTCTCTTGAGTATGGAGGTTCTTCTGTAACATCAAGCAAGTGGTGTGCAGAAACTCTGTTAATGCTAAAAAATGATTTAGTTAAAAAGGCAAAAAAGATTGTACCTCGGCATTATATGGACAAGGTGAAATATGTCGCACAAGAGGTTGGCATAGGTAGAGTGGCAGGAGCATGGATTTATCGTGACAGCGATTTTGTCCCGGCGGAAGGAGCGATATTTATATAGATGAGACACGCTCTGATAACATTCGGAAATGAGGAGAGTTACGGCCTTCTGTTCGTAGGCGGCGAGCTTGTGAAGCATCGCCAGCAGATAAGGTACTTTGACGGTGAGGACAAAAAGTCTTTGGAGCAGGTTCGCCAATGGAAGCCGAATTTCGCAATGTTCTCACCGCTTACCACTTTCTATCCGCTTGCAAAGAGGTTCGCTGAAGAACTGCCGGTAAATATTACAAAGGTTTTCGGCGGTCATCACGCCCTCGCCTGCCCTTATATTATCGACCAAAAGCATGTTGACGCGGTTGTAGTCGGCCCGGTACGCGGCTCTGTCGAAAGATTACTGAGAGGAGACAGGGGCGTTATTAACACTTACCCCAAAACACCCGAAGATTTACCCCGCCCGGCGAGGCATCAATACTACAAAGATAT
>JASFMF010000229.1:0-4452 GCA_050117705.1 Phycisphaerales bacterium | reverse complement strand
CTATAGAGCAGGAAAAACTCGACAATCTTCTCGAGGCGGCACGTCTGGCGCCATCTGCCAAGAATACACAGGACTGGCGCTTTGTAATAGTCACTGATAAGAAAACCAAAACTCAGCTTGCCCAAACCACCAATAAACCCAGTTCTTTTGAGAAAGCAAGTGCAATAATAGCCGGCTGTAGTAACAGCAATGAAATAATGAGATGTGGCCAGCCCATAGCACCTATAGACTTATCCATAGCGCTCGAGCACATTGCATTACAGGCAACGGAATTAGGTTTGGCGACATGCTGGATTGGCTCGTTCAACAACGAAAAGGTTCATGAGATACTTGGTATCCCTGCCGATATTCAAATAATCGAGTTGATGGCGATTGGTTATCCCGCCGATAGCTGGAAACAGCCGAATCGTGAGCCGATAAAAAATATAGTATGCTACGAAAAATGGCGATTCTAAGTTTTTGTGTTATTTAGGCATAAAACATGTGGTATTTTACTCCTGACTCAGTAAAATATTGTTACCTTAGTATATTAAGGGGACGTGGTGTAACGGGAGCACGCCGCGGTCGCATCGCGGAAATGAGGGTTCGATTCCCTTCGTCTCCATTTCTTTTCATATCTAAAAGAGCATAAGTCGCGCTTCTGCATAGGTTTCCGTTTGCTTGAGTATAAAGGCTCTTTGTTTTTCCTGTATTTATTTATGATGTCCCGAAGAAGAATCGAAAGGCCTCTGTATATAAAAGTATATTGTTCTTGACCAAATGCAGCAAATTTGGTATAGAATATAATTGTGAAAATATATTTTTTGCCATATTAAGTGTGGGTGTCTTCTATTTTTTCAATAGAGGAGGAGTTAGTGAGTGGGGCACAAGATTTACTAAGAATTTTATACCTCACATTATACATTTCAATTAGTCTTATTATTTACATTTCAAAGGAGGACTATTATGTGTTGGAAGCTTATTTTTTCGTTTTTAATCGCTTCTATCCTGGCAGTTAGCGCTCTGGGACAAGTGCAAGTAGTTGTATTCAGCGACGACTTCGAGACACCGCACGACTATGTTGCTGATAACGTCGAGGGGACAGGCTGGGACGGCTATTTCGGCTGGTTACAAGGTGAGACGGTTGATTCTCTAAACGCTTCTGTTGACCGTGAAGGACAGTTGTACATTGCATCGACCGGTGCCTATTGGCATGAACCATGGAGTCCATTGGGACCATTTCTTTACAAGTATGTTGAAGGTGACTTCATCGCAAGTGTAAAACTCACTGATTATGCCGGAACCGCGGATGCCTGGGTCCAGCATAATGATGGCGGTCTAATGGTCAGGGCCTCGAAGATGGATCCTGATGATGAGGCCGGCGTTGGGGAAGATTGGATTTCTCTCGATTACTTCCCTATTTGGTCGTGTGGTAACTTTGTCTGGACTTCTGATGAAGATGTACGGACCGAACAGTGTAATAATGGCAAGCAATTTGATTCGGACCCGTATCTTCAAATCGAACGCAGAGGTAATACATTCCATTTCAGGACCAGTGTCGATGGTGTAGCATGGGAAGAGATGAGTTGCTCACCTATGGCACGGGATGATTTTGATGGCATACCGTTACAGGTTGGACTTCGCCATGCTACTTACTCTGCAAATCCAGGTTATGTAGCATTCGATGATTTTGTAATTGAGAAGACCGTATACTATAAGGCCCATGAACCGGTTCCGGCTAACGCCGCGGATGATGTCACAACTGCGGCTCTTCAATGGCAGGCCGGGGAAACCGCTGCCTGGCATGGTGTTTACTTTGGCACGGATCCGGACGCCCTTGAATTAATGGTCCGTAATCCCGTTGAGCAAACATCTTACAATTCCGACCAAAGTCTGATACCGGGCACAACTTACTATTGGCGTGTCGATGAGATTGAAGCCGATGAGACTACAGTACATCAGGGCGATGTCTGGAGTTTTCAGGCTGTACCTCTAACCGCCTGGAATCCCGACCCTCAGGACGGTGCCGTATGTGTTTTCACAGATGCTGACCTTAGCTGGGATGCGGGTTCAACGGCATCTCGACACGAAGTCTACTTCGGTACTGATGAAGCCGCTGTAGCTAACTCTAATGCTAATACAGAATCAGATGAATTTAAAGGCAGCCAATCTGAAACTACATTTGAACCTGGCGATCTCGCTAACGATACGACTTATTACTGGCGAGTTGATGAGGTTGAAGCAGACAATTCTACGAGACATCCGGGCCAGGTCTGGAGTTTTACTACTATAGATGATATACCTATGACAGACCCTGCTCTTGTTGGGTGGTGGAAGCTTGATAACGCCTGTGATGGAACTCTTGTTGTCGATTCATCCGGCTATAACAACCATGGTACATTGGGAGGTGACCCACAATGGATAGTGGGTAATGACGTTGGCGCTCTTGAATTCGATGGTCGTGACGATTACGTGGACTTGCCTATAGGTTCGGTCATTAGTTCGCTGACCAGTTCCACCTTTGCTTTATGGGTTGACTTCGCAAACGCCGGTGGTCCCTGGCAGCACATTTTAGACTTCGGAAACGATACTAATGTTTACATGTTTCTCACGCCGCGTACCTATTTTCTCGGTCCGCTGCAATTTAGCATAACCGTAGATGGTTCTGCCGGTGAATTTCAGGCAATTAATGCTGATAATGAGACACTCCCCAGTGGATGGCATCATGTGGCCGTAACGATAAATGATGATACCAATACTATGGTTCTTTACCTGGACGGTGAGGAAGTTGCAAGAACCTCCGCAGTGACAATAACTCCGAGCGACCTTGGTAATACAACTAATAACTGGCTTGGTCGGTCGGAATTTGCTGCTGATGCGTACTATAAAGGTTCTTTGGATGATTTCCGCATCTACAACTATGCACTGTCACAAGCCGAGATTGCAAGAGCAATGAGAGGCGACCCCCTGCTCGCCTGGAATCCCATTCCGATCAACGGAGAGACCTTTGACATTTTGAACACAACTCCGCTGTCCTGGTCGCCGGGAGAAAATGCTGTTGAGCATGATATTTACTTTGGCACCGACCCCAATGCTGTGACCGATGCGGATACCTCTACTCCGGATATATATCGAGGCCGTCGATCCACTGCCAGTTATACTCCTCCGGAAGGTTTTGAGTGGGGACAGACTTATTACTGGCGTATTGATGAATATAACAACAATGGGACTATCAGCGAAGGCAAACTTTGGGTCTTTACAGTGGCCGATTATCTTGTTGTGGATGATTTCGAGGATTATAACGATTACGAACCGGACAGGATATTTGATATGTGGACAGATGGATATGATAGCATAACAAATGGTTCTACGGTGGGTTATGCTGAGCCTGATTTTGCGGCTGGAGAGCATTTCGTTGAGACGGAAATTGTTCACGAAGGCTTCCAGTCATTGCCGTATTTCTACGACAACGACATGAAATATTCTGAAGCGGTAATGACATTGGAGTCGTTACGCGACTGGACCATACAAGACGTCAGAGAGATGTCACTATGGCATATGGGTTATCGAGAATATGTAGGCAGCTTTGTAGAAGACCCTGCAGGGACTTATACGATGACTGGCTCCGGTGTAGACATCTGGGACGTTACTGATGAATTCCATTTTGCTTACAAGCAACTTACCGGTCCGGGTTCGATTACGGCACGAGTGCTCAGTATAGACAATACCGACGTTTGGGCCAAAGCCGGCGTTATGATCCGCAATACACTGGAACCGGGTGCCAAAAATGCTTTGATAGTTGTTACACCTGAACAGGGTGTTTCCTTCCAGCTTCGTGCTGATGCAGGTAATGAAAGTACCAGCGTGACAGATGCTGGTATCACAGCACCGCTATGGGTTAGAATTGAGCGTGACATTTCCGGTAATCTTACAGCCTCTTACTCAGACAACGGCAGCAACTGGACACAGCTTAGCACAGATACAGTTAATATGAATGCAACTGTGTACATTGGCTTGGTAGTTACAAGCCATAATGCTGCTGAAACATGCCAGGCGGCATTTTCCAATGTTACTATTGATGGTAATGTAAGCCAGGATCCCTGGATGAACCAGGATGTTGGTATATTGAGTAATGCTGCGGAGCAGATGTACGTGGTTCTTAATGAAAGTGCTGTGGTTAATAATGATAATTTGAGTGCAGCCCAGGTAGCTGAATGGACCGAATGGAGAATTGACCTTCAGGAGTTTGCCGACCAGGGTGTGGACCTTACTGATGTTGATAGCATTAGTATTGGCTTCGGCGAAAGGAACAATCCACAGGCTGGCGGTTCGGGTTTGGTATTTTTCGATGATATCCGCCTGTATCGGGCGCAGGAACCTTAAACTTGAGTATAAAATACAAACAGTGTTTTGGTGTGTTACCGGAACATAATACATGATACGTAATACGTGAGTGCAAACTTTTTGAAGGGG
>JASFMF010000228.1:0-4458 GCA_050117705.1 Phycisphaerales bacterium | reverse complement strand
CAAACGCCGCAGGTCCCAGATTTTAACGACCACATAGGTTAAGGTTATTTCTTCGATTCGCCCCCATTCACCCTCCACTATGACTACGTCATCGACACGAATAGGCTGAGTAATGGCAATCTGGAGACCTGCGATAAAAGTTGCAATAGTACGCTGAGCGGCCATGCCCACAACAATGCCGATAACGCCGGCCGAGGCCAAAATGGTTGTCCCCAACTGACGAACCTTTTCAAAGGTCATCAGAGACGTCGCCAGCGCTAATATAGCCACAACAACAATTACTATTCGCTTTACAACCCTGAATTGTGTATGAATCTTCCTGGCCCTGAGGTTATCTTTTTCGCTGATATCAAATCGGTCGAGCACGTAGTCCTCTAAAACGTAAGTGGTTTTAATTAATAACCAGCAGACCAAACCGATTAGCACGAGGCTGAGGACATGATTAAGGAAATCAGGCAACTGAGCCTGAAAAGCTACCAATTTGGTCAGCAGCCGGACTATGATGAGGACGAATATCCACTGCAAGGGCCTATAGCAATTTTTGATAAGAGAGTTATCGACGACGCTTTTGGTGCGCTCGAATATCCCCAGCAGCAATCCATAGACAAAATAATGTCCCAAAAGCCCAATCAGCACGGCCGAGCCCCACAGAAAAGCCAGCTTTTCCCAGTCTTGTAAAGTTATCATACTATCGCCCCTGACAATTCGTAGTTTTCATTTTGCGCTTAGCTAACTGTAAAAAAGTGCATTCGATGGCCGAACAATATGATATAAAGCGGAAAAAATAATCTGTTCTCCAAAATAATTCTCTGTGGCCCCATTGCATATTCCATCAAAGACGTGACATTTTTATCCCCGATACCAGCGAGAGGGCCAAGACAATATTTTAACCTTTTGCATGATTCCACCAGTCTGATCCTGATGCAACTATCAATTCGACTCCTCGGCATCTGGTTCGGTCGTATGTGAATGTCTCTGCGTTCGCAGATTAAGCTCGTCGAGCTGTTTTTGGTCCACTTCGCTCGGTGCATCGGTAAGCAGGCACTGGCCCCGCTGGGTCTTTGGAAAAGCAATGACATCTCTGATATTTTCCGTGCCGGTAAGGAGCATAACAAGCCTGTCAAGACCGAAAGCAATGCCACCGTGCGGCGGAGCGCCGTATTCCAGGGCTTTTAAGAAAAACCCGAATCGTTGTTGTGCCTGGTCCTTCGAGATATTAAGTAGCTCGAAGACCTTCTGTTGTACTTTCGGATTGTGGATACGAATGCTTCCACCTCCGATTTCAGAACCGTTGACGACAATGTCGTAGGCCTGCGAACAAATATTAGCCGGGTCGGTGTCGAGCTTACCCATATCCTCTTCGACCGGAGAAGTAAACGGGTGGTGCAGTGAATCATAACGATTTTCACCCTCGTTCCACTCAAATAAAGGAAAGTCCACTATCCACACAAACTCGAATTTTTCCTGATCATAGAGTTTGAGGTCTCGCGCAAGTTTGCACCTCAAAGGAGCCAGAGCTTTGTTAGCGGCGTCTTCCTTATCGGCCACGAACAAAAGTAAATCTCCATCTTTAGCCCCGAAGAGTTCGATTATTTGTTGCTGAGCTTCGGGACCGAAAAACTTGGCACAACCACCAAGTAGTGAAAGCTTATTACCTTCCGCTTTAACCTTGGACCATGCCAGACCCTTGGCGCCATAATCGGCAACGAAGCCGGTCAGGGTCTTTTCGATATCGCTTCTGGAATATTTCTCACCGTCAGGGGCGCAAAGCCCTTTTACTATACCGCCGTTTTCAATTACCGATGTGAATACCTTGAACGAGCTTTGTTTCGCCAATTCGGAAATGTCTTTCAGCTTCATATCAAAACGTAAATCCGGCCTGTCTGTGCCAAAGTCAGCCATCGCCTCCTGGTAAGACATCCGCCGCATCGGCATGGCTACATCCACATCCAGTATTTGCTTCCATACTCTTGCCACCATATTCGAGTGAACATTGATGACATCGTCACTATTGACAAAGCTCATTTCGACATCAATTTGTGTAAATTCCGCCTGCCGGTCGGCACGAGGGTCTTCGTCACGAAAGCATCGAACTATCTGGAAATACTTATCAATTCCGCTGACCATTAAAATCTGTTTGAAAAGCTGCGGAGACTGGGGTAACGCATAGAAACAGTTTGTCAGAAGCCTGCTGGGCACAAGAAAATCTCTTGCACCTTCCGGCGTACTCTTGGCCAGCATTGGCGTCTCAATCTCCCAAAAACCCAGCTTGTCGAAATAATCACGTACGATAGTAGTCACTCGATGACGTGTATGAAGCTTATCCTGCATCTGCCACCGGCGAAGGTCGATATAACGACTGGTAAGGCGATGTTCTTCAGATGTCTTCTCAGCACTATCTATTTCAAATGGAGGTGTTTTCGAGACATTAAGAATTTCAAGTTGCTGCACGGTAACTTCGATTTCACCCGTCGGAAGTTTCGGATTTGCCATACCTTCACTTCTCGGTTGAACAATGCCCTGAGCCGCCATCACCCATTCGCAACGAGCTGTTCTTGCCAGTTCATGGGCCTGGTGTTGGGCTTCAGGATTAAAAACTAACTGGGTCAATCCCTCCCTGTCGCGCAGGTCGATGAATACCAGATTTCCATGGTCACGATATGAATGAACCCAACCTGCCAACGTCACTTTTTTGCCCGCATCGTCCAGACGAAGCTGGCCACAATGATGTGTTCTCTTGAGCATTGTAAAAATCTCTCTAAAATTTATTATTCGCAGCTCTTTACCCGATTTGCAACTGACGAGTTATTTATCGAGTTAGGATAGCCTATATAAGTCGTTCCGTCAATAACGGCTTTTAAGATTTGATATTCGTTATTCGGTCGTATGGTTGGTCCAAGGCGTACTGGGCATCAATACAAAAGCGGCCTTATGCGATTGTGCATAAGGCCGCCTGTAAACAATCGATGCAAAGATACGCTATACGTAACTCGGATTAGAAGTCACGTACAACAACGCCATCTTTGCCTACCATATACTGGTTGGAGCTCTGAATCTTCAGGTTATAAACTGTTCCGACGAAAGGCATAGTCCTGGTAACTACGCTTTTAATAGTTACTGTGCCGTTCAATGATTTCAGTTCCATACCGCTTTGCAGATTCTGGGCAGGCACCCATTTTCCGGAATTCAGCATAAAGCAGTGCGCATCCACAACACTGATGGTGTTGCCGTTCTCGAGTGTGATATCCCTGCATACCCATGTACCCTGGTGCACTTCGAGTTTTTCGACTTGCTGGGATGTGGCAAGACAGGTGGTTTTACCGACTGTCTGTCCCGCGGCGACTTTCGATATCTGCACGAGTTCTCCATTTACCCAAACAGGTGTCTCAGCAAGGAAACATCCTCTACCCTTCGGTGGCGCGCTGCCTCCACCGCCGGCATCGGGATCATCGTTTACCAGCAGAGAATCCGTCCTGTCCTGTGGCTCACTGTTCGGGACCTCAGGTATGCCGCCCATTCGAACGTCTCCGCCATTCCACCATGTGTAAATGTTGTCATCATTGACACCACAGAAAGATTGCCTTTCAAAATCTACGTGGCCGTCCATAAATAGCACGTTTTGTCCGTCTTCCTGATGAGAAATAGCGTTCCCAACATTTACAGAATCTTTATCGCCCTCGGGATTGAACGGGGGTGGTCCGTTCATAGTCTTTGCCTGTGCAGCGGGAGAATTAATCCATGGATTCCTGTCAGCCGCTACAGCCATACCCGGCTCGCTCGACGTAGTCAGAGCGTACAGGCCATAAGGCATATGATAGGAGTAGCTGCAATGGGTCGTTGGCTCACGTCCGTCAATACTGGCGTCGCCGAAATCCCAGAGTTCGATAAGCTCCAAGTCGCCTACATTTTCATAATCCACGGGCTTAAATTCAGTTGTCCCGGAATCGCCTTTGCAGATAAAAGACTTAGGCGTTACTTCGGCATACTTGACAAGCAGGTAGAAGCTGGATGTAATAGTGGCCTGACCACCACTGCCGTCTGAGCCCAAACCATAGGCAGCAAAACGATTTGTAGCCAACCAGTCGGCTATTCTGCCGCTCCAGTCACTGTTTCTGCCGCCGGCTCTTGGAAATTCATCATCGTAATCATTGCTGTAGATAAGCATTGCCTTGCCTAAACCGGACAGGTTTGTCCCGCAGACCATTCTAAAGGCAATTTGCCTCACTCTGGCCAGCGCAGGCATTAGAATGCCCATCAGCAAAGCTATAATCGCGATTACGACCAAAAGCTCGACTAATGTAAAACCTTTCTTCCTCATGTTTTTCTCCTTTTCTTTCTACTTTTAAGATTCGCAAACCCGACCGTTTTAAGTACGCCTCGATTTACATTTTGATATATAAATGCTTACTGCCACATCAATACCGGACACTAAACACTGCTTTTTTGCGAACCTCCTTT
>JASFMF010000227.1:0-4459 GCA_050117705.1 Phycisphaerales bacterium | reverse complement strand
GGCGTGTCAGGCTTTGAATACCCTCGTCGTGAACTTTTTTCAGTATTCGGTCAACCTCATACTGGAGATTACGCTGCTCAGTCATTTTCCTTTGCCAGGCGCCTGTCTGTACCTTCATTTTCAATTTTCGCCGCCACTTTTCCGACAGTATATAAACAGCGCCCGCAACCATTCCCCCGATATGGGCCGCTTCGCCGCCGACGTTGGAAGAAATATCAGGTCGGAGTAAGGGCAGAATGCTCATAACGGCAATAATTATCGCGATGACCGACATTCTAACAGGAAACACACCAAATACATAGACCCTCATATTCGGGAAAAGTAATGCAGCGGCGGCAAGCATTCCCAGTATAGAGCCTGATGCACCGACCAAGGGTAAAGCACCGGTCGCGCGACCCAGCCAGCCTATATGAACTAATATAGGATAGAAGAATCCTCCCATTGCTCCGCATACAAGGTAAAAAGTGAGGAATTTTTTATCACTCCAGAAACGCTCGAGCATCGAGCCGAAAAAGAACAGGATAAACATGTTCCAAAAGATGTGCCCCAGCCCATCGTGCAGAAACTGGTATGTGATAAGTCTCCAAAGCTGCATAGTTGTTCCGAAATTTTTAGGCCATACGGAGAACCAGGTAAGAAACAAACTGCCGAGTTGCGGTATTAAAAAGCCAACAAGAAACACCACTATATTGATTATCAGCAGCCACTTTACCACCGGTGTTATCTTCGGAAAGTTAATTCGCATATGAGACGAATAATGGTGTCGTGATTCGAAGTCCGCCTGAGTATAATCTCTGTCGTAAAGGCCCATATTTTCGATACTCGGTATTTGTTTGTCGTTGCTTGATGTTTATTTGGCAATAATGCCTAATATTTTAAGAACAGTTTGTTAATGATACAATTACAATCTGTAAATAAAGACGCATAGAAGGCCGATTTGTTACAGAATTATATATATTACCCCTGTTTTTATGAAATGTTCAAGATAAAAAAGAGACAAGACGTAAAACCTTAGACCCAAGAATATAAACTTTAAGCCTTAGATTCAGGAGTTTTTATGTTGATTTTCCGGAACACTAATATCAGGACTGTGCCGAGGGCAATCACAACGATAATGATGGGTTGCGAGATGGTCAGTTGAGCCGGGATTTGTAAAGATTTTGCCGCCTTTTTGAGTGATACGTCATTCGCTTTTTTTCGGCGTATTTTTCTTTTTAGAAACAGGAACGGTTTGTTTCATTTTCTGAAACATTATCATAAGAGCCGTACCAAATACAATCATAGTAATACCAATAATTTGTGATATTGTCAGAAAACTTAACTCGTAAGGATTGTCGTCGCGCAGAAACTCTATGAAAAAACGGAACGCGCCGTATAACAGGAGCATTAATGCAAAGGTGGAGCCGGGTTTGGCGAGGACTTTGCCGCCCTTTTGCGACCTTCGCCAGAAAAGGTAAAGTATGAGGCATAGAAATGCGGCGGCAATGGACGAATAAATCTGAGTCGGGTGGACAGGCCGGCAACGGTAGCGACCCTTAGTGACTTCGAGTTTTTGCTGCTCGGTCAGCTCATCGAAAGGTTTCGGGTGCCAATTGTCATTGGTATCAATATAACCGAAATATTCACCTTTCGGCAGTTTCAACTGGGGTTCAAGCCGGTTTCTTTCCAGGTCCGAGTTTATCTGACTAAGGTATGCGATTGAGTTATACGGGAAACATATTCCCCAGGGCAGCTCTGTCGGTTTTCCATAACAGCAGCCGTTTAGAAAGCAACCAATCCTACCGAAAGCAAGGGCCAGCATCAGGCCTATGGCGAGGATATCAAGATAGTGACGGACAGGCAGCTTGTGGTAAAGTAGATAAATAAAAATGATTGAGATAGCCAGCACTACGCCACCTAAAAGCTCAAGGCCACCGTGCCAAATGGCAAAGACGGAGAGGAGATTTCCATTGAAATGCTCATAATAGTGAATTATGTAAAACAGGCGTGCTCCTACAACGCCGCCAATTAAAGAATACAAAGCGACGTTGGTAATCATCTGGGGGTCGGGTGTGATGTTTCGGCTCAGACGCCTTATAACAGAGACCGCCGCAATAAAGCCAATAACCATCATAAGGCCATAGCTTTTTAAGGTTACGTGGATGAAAGGTATCTCGAAAAGCTCAGGACGCATTTAGTTTGTATCTCGTTGCCCGTACCTCGTTCGAGCCACAAGCGGTTAATCCTTTTCCGCTGTTTTTATTTTATTATTTTCGTCAAGAACAATGACTTTAGGTTTAGATTCCTTTGCCTCGTCTGGGGTCAAAAAGCCGAAACCAAGAATGATAACGATGTCCTTTGTTTTAATCAACTGAGCCGCTGCGCCGAGTATTATAATTTTGCCAGAGTCGGCTTCTGCGGGGACGACGTAGGTTTCCAGCCTGTTGCCGTTTGTAATATCGGCGATCAGAACAGATTCGTAGGGTAAAATGCCGGCCGCTTCCATCAGGGCGGAGTCTATGGCAATGCTGCCGGGGTAATGCAGCTTTGCGTCGGTAACCGTTGCACGATGCAATTTACTTTTCAGGACTTTTACAAGCATTATTTACAATACAAAATCCAATTTATATTCGTCTCCAAAAACAAGCCGTCATTCTACATTATTGCACGGTGGTGTCCAGCAGAATATTATCTATTAATCGAGCGGGGCCAAGTTTGACGGCCACTACGACGAGGATTGTGCCGGTAATTCGGTCAATATTATCAAGCATATCGGCGTCGACAATGCTTATATATTCAATCTGCATCGATGGGACCTGCTGGAGTATTTTAGTCATTTCGGCGATAATTTCAGAAGTGTTTTCAATTCCACCTTCGACCATCTGACGGCACTTTTCGAGAGATTTGTAAATATTCGCTGCATCATTTTTTTGCTGCTCTGACAAATATTGATTTCTGCTGCTGACCGCAAGACCGTTCGGCTCTCGGACGGTCGGGCAGATGATTATTTCCAAAGGCATATTCAAATCAGCAACCATTCTTTTGATTACAATGGCCTGCTGAGCGTCTTTCTGGCCAAAAAATGCCATATCCGGTGTGACGATATTGAATAACTTCGTGCAGACTGTGGTTACTCCGCGGAAGTGGCCGGGACGTGAACGGCCACAAAGAGTATCGGTTAGTTTTTCGACATTTACCCATGTTAGTTTTTCGAGAGGGTACATTTGGTCAGGTGTCGGGGCGAAAACGACATCAACGCCCTTCTCTTCACAAATTTTCAGGTCGGCTTCCAGAGGCCGGGGGTATTTTTCAAAGTCTTCGCCGGGGCCGAACTGTGTCGGATTTACAAATATGCTGACAACGATAAAATCGCACTTTGGGGCGGCCGCTTCGATTAGTGAGATGTGGCCGATGTGGAGCGCACCCATCGTCGGGACAAGGCCTACAGTTTTTCCATCTGCACGGGCAGACTTTACAAGATTTCTGACTGATTCTATTGTTTCTGCAACTTCCATTACTATATTTTAGATTGCTTCGCTTCGCTCGCAATGACAGAAAGGCCGGTTACGTAATATTTTATCTGGTTGACAAGGTGGTCTATATCTGTATTTTTGCTATAGTCCAGCTCAGAAACTTGCTTATGTATAACAGGGCAGATTTTCCAGCGGTCAAATAGCTGTTCATAATCTGTATTAAGCGCTTCTAAAAACTGCTGCTCAATTTTCTGTTCGTAGGGGCGATTACGTTTGTGGATACGCTCGAGGCAATTCCGGGGCGAATCATTTAAATAAATCACTAAAACAGGCAAGGCAACCTTCGAATTGGAAGACTGATAAATCTTCTCATATAGTACCAATTGCTCAGGAGTCAGCGTTTCTTTACTGTAGATAAGCTCCTTATCAAAGATATAGTCACTTATATATATTTTTCCAGCTTTTAAGGTATTATAGTTCAACTGCTCGACTCTGCTGGTAAGAAAATACAATTGAGAATCAAGGGCGAGCTCTTTTTTTCCAGCGTAAACATCAGGCATGAAGGGATTCGTATCGTAAGGCTCCGGCAAAATCGGACAATCGAAACGGCTCGACAGTTCCTTTGCCAGCGTGGTTTTTCCAACACCTATAACACCTGCTATACTGATAAGCTGAGGTACCTCAGAGTTAAAGATGAAATCGCAGCCATTTAATCGATTAGTTAATTCACAGACCGGCTTTTTTAATACTGGATGAATTAAATTCGGATTTAGCTCATATAGACCATTCAGAACAAACGAGCGCAGGTGCATTTGCGGATGCGGAACACTCAAATCGGGATTATCGACAATCTCATTGCCAAATAATAAGATGTCCAAATCGATAGTTCTGGAAGACCATTTCTCAGTTCGTTGCCTGTCGAGCAGATTTTCAATATTGATGAGAGTTTTGAGTAAATCATCTGGGCTTAGTGTTGTCTTTAATTCGGCGACCGCATTTAAGTATTG
>JASFMF010000226.1:0-4470 GCA_050117705.1 Phycisphaerales bacterium | reverse complement strand
TCTTTACGGTCTTCGCTTAGAAGTCCTGCTCCCTGCATCCAGTTTTTTACCGGTGAAGCTGGTCCTGTATAGACGCCTAATCGAATTTTTCCCCGCTTAACCGGCTCCAGTCCGAAAAGGCTTCGCAGCAGTTCCGTTCGTCCGGCGCCTACTAATCCGGCGATGCCCAATACTTCTCCGCGATGCAGCGTCAAACTTGCCGACTTTGGTTTTTCAACACCCGCCAAATCTTTAATATCTAAAATAGCCTCCCCCGTCTTGCGTGCCGAACGTGGGTAAAGCTCCTCAACTTGTCTTCCCACCATAAGCGATACTATCTCATCGGTTGTAATAGAGGCTATGTCACTGCCGCCGACGACTTTTCCGTCTCGCAGCACCGTCACCCTGTCTGCGATGCGTTTGATTTCCTCAATAAAGTGCGAGATATAAATAATAGCTTTGCCTTGTTGTTTCAGCCGGCCGATAAGCTCAAAAAGCCTTTCCACGTCCTGCTGTGTCAGGCTGCTTGTCGGCTCATCAAGAACAAGCACATTGCATCCGATGGCCAATGCCCTTGCAATCTCCACGAGCTGTTGTGAGCCGACTGATAAATGACTAATCTGTGCATTCGGAGTCAATTCCGGATTATCGAATTCTTTAATCGCTTCGATTGCCTTCTGCCGCATTTGCTTCCATCTTATCACACCGAACCTTGCGGGTTCCATACCTAACATTATATTTTCCTGCACACTAAGATGTGGCGTCAGTGAAAGTTCCTGATAAATCATCGCGACCCCGGCACGACGTGCTTCGAGAGGATTGCTTGGTCGATACGGCGCGCCGTCCAGATGCATTTGCCCGGAATCGGGTTTAATTGCACCCGAACAGACCTTCATAAGTGTGCTCTTGCCGGCACCGTTCTCACCCACCAGTGCCAGCACCTCCCCTGCAGCCACTTCGATACTTACATCGTCCAGTGCCGTTGTAGCCCCGAAGCGCTTATCAATCCCCTGCATCTGTAGCCGTATTGCGGATTGGTCCGAATCTACTCGTTCAGCCATTTTTTGAAATCCGGCTCTAACAGATTTTTCATCTTTGGTTCATTCATATTTTCCAAAGTTGCCACCGCCGAGCCTGTGTCGATTTGTTTTTCCACCTTCTCACCACGCAGGTGAGCTACTATTGTTTTAACACCTAAATATCCCATATTGATTGGGTCCTGGAGTACCAGTCCTTGGATATACCCTTTTTCCAGTCCCTGCACCAGCCGGTCCGAGCTGTCGAAACCAACATACTTGACTTTACCTGCTAAGCCGCCGTCTTCCAGTGCACGCAGCATCGCAAACGCTGTTGACTCATTCGGGCAGAAGATTCCGTCGATAGTCAGTCCCCCTTCGGATGTACGAAGCGGTGCCAGCAGGTTCTCACTTGCTGTATATGCGCTTTCAGTTGTTGCTCCGCCGTACTGGTTAGCGCTGACAACCTCTATTTCCGGGAATTTTTCTTTTAGCACGTCCAGAAATCCCTGCTCCCGGTTCATCGTGCTTGCCGAGCCTTCCTGGTAACGAAGCATAATCACCTTGCCTTTTCCACCTAAAGTATTTGCCAGGCATTCACCCCCTTTTCTGCCGCCGATGTAATTGTCCGTTGCCACAAAACTGGTGTAATCTTCGCTCTTCAGGCCGCTGTCGATTATCACAACGGGAATTCCATTGTTCACGGCGTCCCTGACCGGCATTCGCAGTGCCGCATCATCCAGTGGCGCCAGCACTATCCCGGATACCCCGCGAGTTACGAAATCTTCGACTACCCTGATTTGTGATTCTCTGTCATCTTCTTTAAGCGGCCCTTTCCATATAATTTCAACATCAATACCCTGTGCTTTTAATTCCTGCTCGGCCTTGACCGCACCGGCATGAATAGACTTCCAGAAAACATGCGTTGTGCCTTTGGGAATCACCGCAATACGATACTTATTGTCACTTTGTTCTTTCTGCTTACAACCTGTTACTATAAAAACAATGACAATAGTGATAAATACGATTGCCGATAGTAACTTTTTCATAATTTTATACTCCTGACATTGTCATTATCGAAGGATAAAAAATCTGCAATTATTAGTCAATAAAGTATACTTGCTTTGCCTTGTATTACAACTTAAAACCGGCAGGCTTGGTAATATAGGACAAAAAGGGTATGTGGCTATCCTTTGCTTAACCCTTGACTGTTTTTAAAGCGGTTAACTATAATTTGTCAATTAATCAGAATTTGGAGGTTTATTTATGCTTAGTATTAAATTACTTAGAGTGTTTCTGATTGTTTTATTCTTAGCTTCCGGATGCTTTGGATTTTATGACAAGGCAAACAGATGGAAAGCGTCACCTGAATTGGTCGAATCGCTTACAAAACGTCGTCCCGACACCATCTATAATGAAAATAAAGTTCCGAAATATACTTTGCCGGATGCATTGATTTGTTCCGATGGAACATGTGTGATTGATAATAAAACATGGCTGACTAAACGTCGTCCGGAAATACTCGAACTTTTTCGAAATTATATGTATGGAATCTCGCCGATGCCCCCTGATAATTTATCTTATAATATTTTTGAGCAGGATAAGAAAGCATTGGGTGGTTTGGCCACTCGAAAGCAAGTAGCCATAAACGTTACCGGCCGTAAGGGTGGCCCTGTTATGTATATGCTTGTCTATTTACCTAATACAGTTGAAATTCCTGTTCCTGTTTTTATTATCCTTAATTTTGGTGGTAACCATACTATTCATCGTGACCCGGCTATCGACCTTTCAAGAATATGGGTGCGTCAAAGTATTAGAGGATTTGTGCCAAGACTTGCGACAAATATGTTGCGAGGTAGTGCTTCTTCGAGGTTTCCTCTCGAGGATATTCTCAACCGTGGCTATGGCCTTGCAACTATTTACTATGGTGACATTGACCCTGATTTTCATGATAATTTCAAAAACGGTGTTCACGGACCCTTGGATAAAATAACTGGCAACGAACGTGCTCCTAATGCATGGGGTTCCATTGGTGCCTGGGCGTGGGGTTTGAGCAGGTCTATGGATTATTTTGAGAAGGATGGTGATATTGATGATAAACGTGTTGTAGTATTGGGACATTCGCGTTTAGGAAAGACGGCCCTTTGGGCTGGGGCACAGGATGAACGGTTTGCCCTGGTGATTTCTAATAATTCCGGTTGTGGTGGGGCGGCCATAAGCCGTCGTCGTTTCGGAGAGTCGGTCGAGCAGATTAATAAAGTTTTTCCACACTGGTTTTGTGAAAACTTTAAGAAATATAATAGAAAAGAAAATGACCTGCCAATCGACCAGCATATGCTTATTGCTCTTATTGCTCCCCGTCCGGTTTATGTAGCCAGTGCTGATAGGGATTTGTGGGCCGACCCGCATGGCGAGTTTTTATCTTGTAAACATGCCGGTGCTGTTTATCGGCTTTTTGGCATAAGCGGACTGGGTGTGGATGAGATGCCGGTTCTTAACCAACCTGTGCGGAGAGGTATGATAGGTTATCACATTCGTTCTGGTGGACATGACTTGACCGAGTATGACTGGCAGCGTTTTATGGATTTTGCTGATTTGCATTTAAAAAAAGAGATTTTGAACTGATTTGATTAGAATTATCCTTATTATTTTCAGTTAATAATATTTTAAGAAAAGCTGGATTAAGCTATTTTTAAGCTCAAGAAACAGTTTTTTGTCATTTCTAAGCGTAAAATCGCCTTTTTTTCGGAAGCAGGGTATCGATATATCATCAAAAAGCAAAAAAATATTGTTATATTTGCGTATATTACCTATTTTAACTAATGATTTTTTGAAACTCTCTCCGATATTAACATCGCAACTTATATATATTGCCCAATTTAACATTAAACAAAAAATATTGCACTTGAATAGTAAAATAGGAAAAAGAGCAGTGAAAAAAAACAGAAAGAAGGAAAGAATATGATTAAAGAAGACGTTTTAGCACGATATTTAGAGCCACTATTGAGAGGGGATAGAATTGGCTGTAGGGCGGTTATTGAAGAAGCGCTTCAAAGTGGAATACCGGCGAACTCAGTTTATATCAATATAATATGGCCAATTATGGTTGAGATAGAGAAGTTGTTACGTAAGGATAAAATAACGCCTATTCAGGAGCATTTGGCGACACGTGTCAATCGTACAATAGTTGACCAACTACAAAACAAGTTACCTCACAGGCCGAAGAAGGACAAAAAGGTAGTCGTATGTTGCGCGCCGGAAGAAATTCAGGAACTGGGTGCTCAAATGATGACGGACTTGTTTGAAAGTAACGGATGGGATGTGCGTTTTATAGGCGGCGGATTGACAAACGATGATATCCTTGCTTATACGAATGAGTATAGCCCCGATATTTTACTTATTTACGGCACAGGTCCTAAGCAGGCGCCAAGCGTACGCAGATTACTTGATACAATAAAATCTGTTAACGCATGGC